>DASUTC010000342.1 GCA_036374795.1 Herpetosiphonaceae bacterium | reverse complement strand
GTTGGGATCGGATACTCGGTGATTGTCCCTGTCGTCGTGATCTGGCCGATCTTATCGGTTTCCGTAAACCAGAGGTTATTGCCAGCACCCGCGACGATCTCGAACGGCTGGCTATCGGTGGTGGGGATCGTGTACTCCGTCACCCCGCCCGCTGTCGTGATCCGCCCGATCTTGTTGCCAGCGCCTTCGACAAACCAGAGCGCGCCATCTGGCCCCGCCGTGATGCCGAGCGGCTGGCTGGCTGCGGTCGGGATCGTGAACTCCGTCACCGCGCCCGCCGTTGTGATCCGCCCGATCTTGTTGGTGCTGAACTCCGTAAACCAGAGCGCGCCGTCGGGACCTGTCGTAATGCCGGATGCGTCGCTGCCCGCCGTGGGGATCGTGAACTCCGTCACCGCGCCCGCTGTCGTGATCCGCCCGATCTTGTTGACCTCGGTGAACCACAGCGCGCCGTCGGGACCCGCCGTGATGCCGTAGGGCGCGCTATTCGCCGTGGGGATCGGATACTCGGTGATGGCCCCCGCCGTCGTGATCCGCCCGATCTTGTTGCCAGCCAGCTCGACAAACCACAGCGCGCCGTCGGGACCCGCCGTGATACCATAGGGCTCGCTGTTCGCCGTGGGGATCGGATACTCGGTGATCGTGCCCGCCGCTGTGATCCGCCCGATCTTGTTGCCGTCGGCCTCGGTGAACCACAGCGCGCCGTCGGAGCCCGCCGCAATCGCCAGCGGACCACTGTTGGCGGTAGGCACGCTATACTCGAAGATTTTAGCGGACGGTCCCTCAACGACGTTGAGCGCTGGCGCTGGCGCTTGCACGCGCGGATGGCGTGTCGGCAGCGCGCGCCGGGGCGGCTCTACCGCAGCCGAGGTACGATCGGCGGCAACGCCAATCGCAGCTAGCGCCAGGATCATCAATAGACTTAAGCGGAATGATGTGCTTCGACCCAGACATTGCATGATCGTTTCTCTTTCTTTTTTCTTGGACGTAGCGCGGATAGAGAGGCCATAGCTGATCCAGCCAGGGCCATGAATCTCAGCATCGCTTGAGCAGACCGGCGGAGAGGTAGCGCGCGATCATCGCCTGCCGAGCGACAATCGGGAGCACTCCGGCAACGTGTGTCAGATTGCGGGCGAAAGCCGCGACCATGGTAGCAGCAACCCCGATCTTCGCCATAGCCTAGTAGTCCTGCCTCCCGATCAGGTCTTTCAATGGTCGCATGCCATACCTGCCCAGCAGCTTAAGCGGACGGCACAGCGCGTACAGAAAGGACAGCGCCGCCGGGAGCGGCTGCACCGTCCAATCTTCCTCCGTCGGGCTGGTCAGCAGATACACACAGTACTGCACCCGATCGCGCAGCCGCTCGCGCACACGCAGATGAAAGCCTGCCCGCGTGCTGACCGTGAGCGGCGGTGCGGCATCGCGGAAGAGCCAGGCAGTGACATCGCGCGCCAGGGAGGGCAGCGCAGCGTCGGCGGCGATCCAGCCCGCCACCTGATCGGGCAGGACAGCCCCCAGGAGATCGCGGGCCAGCAGCAGCCCCAGCAGCAGCATGCGCTGCGCGCCGCTGCTCCGCGCCTCGCGCAGCACACGGTTCCAGTCCAGGCCGGGCCGCGCCCGCAGCAGCTCAGCCACATCGCAGATCCAGGCGACGCGCTCCCAGCAGTGGTTCGCGCCGTGGACGCACAGCAGCAGCAGCAGATCCTCCGGCGCGAGATTCAGCACCGCGCGTCCGCCGAGCGTCAGCGGCTCAAGCCGCCGCCACAGCCGATCGGGATCGACGTGGAAGGCGAAGTAGCGCGGTCGAATATCGTGGTGCAGCTCGACGATCGTGCTGCCGTCGGCGGAGACGAGCGGATAGACATACTGCGAGCGGAGATACGAGGCCGTCTGCCGCTCGGTCAGCTGCACCAGCGGCTCGAAGCCCTGCGCGATCAGCAGATCCCTGGCGCGCAGCATATCGCGGGTACGCACCAGCACATCCAGGTCGTCGAACTGGCGCAGCGCCAGATTGCCATAGGCGACCGTCGCCAGCACAGGGCCTTTGAGCGTGATCGCCTCGATGCTGTGGGCGCTGAACCGATCGAGCAGCTTGAGCAGCTCGCCGGTCAAAAAGAGCGAGTGTCGCGCCGAGAGCGCTGCCTGCTGCCGAAGCTGATCGAGCACCGGCTGCGGCACCGCGTCGGCACCGAGCGTCTGAAGCTGATGCGACAGCAGCGGCAGCAGCCGGTGCTGCTGCGCCAGCGCGATCACCTGCGTCCAGCGGATCTCCGCCCGCAGCAGCGCGCGAATCGTCGCCCGCTGCGCGGCATCGGCCTCTGCGCGCGCGCAGGCCAGCAGCAGCCGCGCCTCAGGCGTGAGCGCTGTCACCGCCGCGCCGGTCGATAGGCTAGACATACCGCACGACCGATCGCAACACGCTAAACTCATTGTGCGTTTCCAATTCATCGTCGCGGCTGGCCGTGAGCTGCGCCTGCCACGACTGGGCATACCGACCGCCAAGCGCCAGCAGCGCGGCGTGGCTGCCCGACTCGACGATCCGGCCCTCGTGCATGACGTGGATCATGTCGGCGCGCATCGCGATCGTAAAGCGGTGGGTGATCAGCAGCGCGGTGCGCCCGGCTGCCAGCGCCCGCAGCCGCTCGAACCACTCGGCCTCGGCCCACGAGTCCATAAAGCTGGTCGGCTCGTCCAGCACGATTACCGGCGACGAGCGCAGAAACGCCCGCGCCAGCGCGAGACGCTGCCACTCGCCGCCGCTAAGCTCGGTGCCCTCGGCAAACCATTTGCCGAGCAGCGTGTCGTAGCCTTGCGGCAGACGGCGGATCACCTCGTCGGCTCCGGCGCTGCGTGCGGCTCCGACAATCGCGGCCATATCGGGCGGCTGCACCACGTCGCCCAGCGCGATATTCTCGGTGGCCGTGGCATGGTAGGGCACCGGCATTTGAAAGAGCACCGCCAGCATGCGGCGCAGCCCGGCGACGGAAAACTGGCGAAGATCGGTGTCGTCGAAGGTGATTCGACCGGCTTCGGGATCGTAAAAGCGGCACAGCAGCTTGGTCAGCGTGCTCTTTCCGGCTCCGTTCTCCCCGACGATCGCCACGATCTGACCGGCGGGAACGCTCAGCGAAAAATCGCACAGCGCCGCGCGCTCGCTGCCGGGATAGCGAAACGTCACATCGCGAAACTCGATGCCCCTGCGCAGCGTTTGCAGGGGCGCGGCGGGCACCGGCGGATCGACGATCTGCGGCTTGAGATCCAGAAACGCGAAAAGATGGGCAAGAAACAGGCTGTTACTGTAGATCTGACCGACATCGCTCAGCAGCGCGCGCATCAGGGCTTGGCCGCGATGGAACGCCTGATAGAGCAGCGCCAGATCGCCGAGCGTCACCAGGCCATGCATCGCGCGCCAGACCATCCAGGCCAGCGCCGCGCCGCCGATCAGCACGCCAGCAGCGCCAGCGCCCATCCGCGCCAGGATCTGGCGCTCGATCAACTGAAGCCGCTCGCTGCGCAGCCGCCGCCGCAGTGTTTGATACGCCTGCCGGAAATGCCCGCCCAGGCCAAAGAGCCGGACCTCCGCCGCGCTCTCGGTGGTGCTCAGCATCCAGTCGTAATAGTCCGCCCGGCGGCGCGTCACCGTGCTGCGCTGCCACCATCCGTGGTAGCGCCAGTCGAAGCGCAGCGCGACGAGCAGCGCCGGAAGCGTGCTGCCCAGCAGCGCCAGCGGCAGCCACAGCGCGTAGGGCAGCAGCACCGCCGCCATCGCCGCCAGCGTGATGCTGTTTTGCAGCAGGCTGCCCAGGCTTTCGAGCAGCGCCAGCGGACGGCTGCCCGACTCGTCGCGCGCGCGGTGCAGATGATCGTGGTAGTCGGACGACTCGTAAAAGGCCAGATCGACCGTCGCAGACCTGTCATGCACCAGCGCGCTGATATGGTCGCGCGTTAGCTCGGCCTGTGCCGCGCGCACCCATTCGAGCACGCTCTGAAGCACCTCGGACAGCACCAGGCCCGCGATCAGCAGCCCGGCGACGAGCATGATCGCGGGCGTGATGCGCGGCTCCGCGCCCACCGCCGCGACGACGCCGTCGACCAGATGGCGGGTCAGATAGACCGTGAGCACCGGCAGCAAGCCCTGCACAACCAGCAGCGCGCACCAGGCCAGCGTCCAGCCCGATGCCGCAGCCCAGACCAGGCCCAGCGCGCGGGGCACGTAGCCGAGATGGGCAACCAGTTGACGCGGCCTTGTTGTCTGCATCGGGCGCTTCCTTCGTCTATCGAGACGTATTCGATGTGGCTTCGGCTTCCAGGCGTTGCACCATATCGGGCAGGGCCGCCAGCGCGTGGGGTCGGCTCAGGCGATAGACCGGCACCTGCTTAGCGGCCTGAGCACACAACTGAAAGTGTGCCGCCGTCGCGCCCTGATCGCCGATGATCCGCAGCGCGTAGGAGTGACGCAGCAGCTCGACAAACGACTCCTGCGGGCGGCAGCGCTCGATCGTCACCGCCGAGCCGTCCGCCAGCACGTAGATCCGGCTGAGCGCAAGCGGCGCGCTCGAGAACTGCTTATCAACGCGATACGCCAGACGCTCGTCGTCGGCATCGAAGCGGGAGAGAGCGGTGGGGGGATAGCCCAGCGCGGCGGCGGGCGCGGCATCCAGCTTGAGCCGTGGGATCGCCGGAAAGATCAGCGGCGGCGCGGCCTCGCGCAGGAGCAGCGCGGCCACATCGTCGGCCAGCACGGCGTGTCCACGGGCATGCAGCGCGGCGGCGGTCGTCGATTTACCCCCGCCGGACTCGCCCACAAACGCGACGACGTGCTGCCCGATCGCGGCGGCGCTGGCATGAAGCACTAGCAGGCCGCGCTGCTGGAGCAGCACGCCCAGCGCGGGGCCGAGCAGATAGATCCGCAGCGTCTGCTCGTCCGCCCGCGCCACAGGCTCGACGATCATCTCGCCGCCGTCGCGCACCAGGATCGTCCCGGCGTCGGCCCAGAACAAACAGGCTTCGGTGGGCGTGGCCCAGAGGCAGCGCTCGCCGCTGCGGACCATACCCGATGGGCGGGTAATCGCTCCGCGCCGAATCGTAATATCAGCCGTCGCGGCGGATGCGGCGATCAGCTCCGGCAGTGCCAGATCCGAGCGGATCGTCAGGCCGTACGCCTGGTAGGTGTAGGCCGGAGCGGGCGCGGCCTGGCGCGAACGTGCGGTAGTCATCCTGGGCAAGAAACTCGTTAGCTCTTGCGCGTGTTGGCGCGACCGTCGCGCTGGATGCCGCCGGTGCCGAGCGTCAGTTGCGTGACGCTGCCGAAGCAGCGCAGCTCAGGCGGCTGATATGGATGCTTCTCGGTCGGCTGCTCAGCCGGTGTTGAAGCCGGAACGGTCTGATCGGTCTGTGGCTGCTGCATGGTCTGGTCCTTTCTCGCCGGTTCGACCGGCTGGTGAATGATGGATTATGAAGAACAAAGAACCGGGTGCCGTGTGGGTATCCTTTGGGCATGGCGCGCGGCGCACAAAGAACAAAGGGACGACCCAGGAACTAAGAACTCGCAACTTGGAGGTTGGAACCTGACACTTGACACTTGACACTTGGAATGTGGCTGCTGCGCGGCGGAATCAGCTGGCGCATCGCTCCGCCGGTATCGATCGCGCGGAACCAGCCCTCAAGGCCCAGCAGCGCGATCAGGTAGCTGCTCGCGCCCGCCGAGCGCTCGATCTCTTCCCAGAAGGGCGCGGGCTGCGCGTAGCCGCGCTCGAAGATATGCACGACCGGGCTGCGCGCAAACCAGTCGCGGATCGCCGTGGGAGCCAGGCAGCGGTCGATCACCGGAGAGAAATCCACGCCGACATTGTCCACGCGCACGGCGTCGGGCAAAATGCCTGCCAGCGCCCGGCGATGATGCCAGCGGCTGGCGCGCAAAAAGGCGCGCTCCGTCGGCTCCCACTTGAGCGCGGCGGGCATTGCCAGCACCAGCTCGATCAGCCGTCGATCGCCGTAGGGATGCCGCCGCTCAAGCGGCTGTGGAAAGGCCATGGTCATCGGCACCATCGGCGGCGTAATATCCACCAGCGTGCTGCGCGCCACCGGACAGCGCACCTGGAAGCGCGTCTGGCGCACCTGGCGGATCGCGCGATCGACCTCACGGATGCGACGCTGAATCTGCGCCGGAAGGTAGCGCGGTAGCTCATCCACGCCCTGCCTGCGGCACTGCCACAGGCCCAGCCCGGCCTCGAAGATCGGCATGGGAGCCAGCGGCGCGACGCCATAGACGCACAGGCGGAGCAGCGCATCGCGCCACGAGTGTTGCAGATCGAGGCCAAACCGCCGCGCCAGCTCAGGCCAGCGCCGCCGCCGCAGCAGATCGAAGTAGACCAGCCCGGAGCCGCCGTTGAGCGCATCGCCCAGATCGCCGGTCAGCAGCACGCGGCAGCCCGCGCCCGCGACATCATCGTAAAGCCGGGGCACCGCGCGGGGCATGCAGAGCTCCTGCGGCCCCAGAATGCCGTAGGGCGTCCACTGGTGGTCCATGAACTGCGGCGCGTACAAATCGTCGGCGGGCAGCATATGCGAGCGCAGCGGGTAGCGCTCCAGCACCGGCAGGATTCGCGCGCGCTCGTCGACCTCCGGCACCGTATCGAAGACCAGCGAGAACGCATGCAGATCCGGTCGCTGATCGGGGTCGATACGTGCCGCGAGACTGGCGACCGCCGGAGAGTCGAGGCCGCCGCTCAGCTCGATCGCCACCTGCGGCTGACGGCTGCGCAGCCGGCAGCGAACCGCCTCGTCGAGCGTGTGCAGGTAGTGCTCAAGCATCTCACGCTCCGAGCGCCGGTCGGGCTCGCGCTCGTGCCACTGCCAGAAGGCGCGCACCTCGACCTGCCCGTCCCGTGCCCGCAGCAGCGATCCGGCGGGCAGCGCGTGAAAGCCGCGAAAAAGGCCCTGATCCCAGCCGTTATACCAGTGATAGGCCGGAGTCAGATAGGCCAAGACCTGCTCCTCGTCCACATCCAGCGGCACGGTCGTGTCCTGCAAGATCTGCATGCGATCCGAGGCCAGCAGCAGCCGCGCGCGGTCGGCGTAGTAGAAAAGCTGACGCGATCCTGACAGATCGCGCGCCGCGAACAGGCTGCGATGCGCGCCATCCCAGATCACAAACGCGAAATCGCCGATCAGCCGCTCGACACAGGCCTCGCCCCAGGCCAGATATGCCGACAGAATCAGCGCGGCGTCGGTGTTGCTGTCGAGCAGATAGCGCTGCGGCAGCATCCGGCGCAGCTCGGCGCGATTATCGATCCGGCAGCTCGCGGCGATGCGCAGCTCGCCCGCTACCACGGGCACGCCCGGCTCGTCTTCGGGCAGCGTCGCCAGATCGGCCTGCGCCAGCCCAAACGCGCCGTCGGCCCAGCTCCACGCGCCGTCGGGACAGCGGCGGCACATGCAGCGATTCATCGCGTCGAGCAGCAGCGCATCGACGGGCCGCTGATCCCAATGCACAACTGCGGCAATCGCGCTCACAGCCAGCGCCTCCGGGCACCGCGCGTGCGCCACGCGCCGCAGCGATCATTAGCCTGGAGCCGCACATGCCGATTAGCTAGCACCATGATGCCTTTCCATGGGAAGTGAGGGCAGAGGAGTATAGCGCGCCAGTGTTTCCGCCGAGCCGCCGATGACGATCTCGCCCGCGCACTCAGCCCAGGCGTGCGCCTCAAGCCGCCCGTCGGCCCGTGCCACGCCGATCCGCACCTGCGCGGGATAGCCCTGCCGCCGAAGGAGCGCCTGCGCCGTCAACGCCTGCGGCAGGCACGACGCGCGCGGCACGTACGCGCTGGCGACAGCGACCGCCCAGCCGATCCGCTCGATCGCGGCGCGCGACGGATGATCCGATCGCGCGGGGAAGCGCCGCGCCGACACGAGCACCTGAACCGTCCGAAACGGCAGCAGCCACAGCCCGACCCGAATCGCGCCGAGCAGCAGCCACGCCCACAGCAGCAGCCAGCGGTCGGCGAGCGGCAGAGCAAGCCAGTTACGCAGCCGCGACATCGCTCACTTCGATCAGCTCAGCGGCGGCCAGATCTCGGAGCAGCGCCAGCACATCGCGCTCGCAGCGCCCAGGATCGACATCGTACTCGGCCAGAATGACCTCGAAGAGCGCGGCGACCGACCGGGGCTGCTGGATCAGCGTCCAGATCCGCGCGCCCACCGGGTCTAGCCCGTAATACATGCCATTCTTCAGATTGAGAATAACGGCCTCTCCGGCCAGCTCCGAGGATACCTGCTCTTTCGTCGCGACGACGATCGCATATTTCGAGATCATGCCTGCGCCTCCTGCGCGGTGGCAGCGCCCTAGCTTCGGGCTGCAACCATCTATCGTTTGTATCTTCACGCCTGCCAGTTACGGGAGCCAGCGCACCAGCCCGACGAACGGGGCAAACAGCAGTGTGTCGGAGACGTTGCGAAGCCAGATGGTATGGCCGACAAACTTCCACGAGCAGTATACAAACTTGCCCAATCGGATCAATTGTCGCGCTTCCTATATGCAGCAGTACTTTTGGCTGCGCAATGCCAGACGTTCCGGATCGCTTCGCAACGATCTTCGCCCAAACAGCGCCAACATCTCGCGGATCTCGCCGAGCTGAAGCGTATGAGCATCCGGTAAGAACACGATTGATCGGGATCATGAATATGACAGATGGCAGTATTCTTAACAGTTCGATGGAATTAATGATGTGCCTCTTTATCGACCGATTGATATAGCAAAAGTTAAGTATCGATGCATGTTGCAATCATGCAGTTTTGCCGAGAATTAGTACTTCTCCCGTTGAAAATACAGGACTGATGCTGTTCGACAGACGATCGCCAAGCTTGGTAAGCTACCCCAGCGTGTACTCCGTAGCAACCATTCGATAAGTAACCAGATGTGATCGTCAAGCGTTATCCGACAAGCAACCGACATCCTGCACGGCGAAACGGCAGACCGCCATGCTGGTGTGACACGCTCAACCTCGGCGGCGCGGCTATCGCTCGATCGATGGCAACGATCTTCATCGCAGCGCTGCGCAGCTCGCCCCCTGCTCAAGCAACCAGATCTCGACAACGGCTTGGCCTGGCGCTTGCGCGGGCTGAGCGTGCGAATGTGTAAGGGAGTTATCGGCATGTCATACCAGCGCCAACGCAGCTTCGCGATGTCGCTTTTACTCATGGGCTTACTGGTCACGCTGATGAGCTTCGGCGGCGGCTGGGGCCAGGCCTACGGGCAGACCGCCGGACCAACGCCAACGCCGCGCCGCGCCGCGCTCAACGTCACCAAAGAGGTGGACAACCCCCGCCCACGTCCGGGCGAGACGGTAGTCTTTACGATCCGCGTGCAGAACGTCGGCGACACCACCGCCCGCGATGTGATCGTTCAGGACAACATGCCGGGCGCGTTCGAGATCCTCGACGTGACGACCTCGGCGGGCACCGCGACGGTGCGCGGGCCGACGGTGCGCGTCGAGATCCCGCAGATCGATCCCGGCGCGACCGTGGTGATTACGATCCGGGCGCGGCTACGGCCCGACGCGCGCGGGCCGCTGATCAACGTGGTGATCGTCCGCGATGCCACAGGCGCGCTCGACGAGCAGCGCGCTGAGGCCGCTCTGGCGGTCGCAGGCGCGGCGGCTGAGGCGTCGGACCCGCCGAGCGGCGGCCCGCAGGTTCCACGCGGCCCGCTCAGCAACACCGGAGCCGACTCAGGATTGCAGTGGTCGCTCCTGCTGCTCGGATTGCTGCTGATGATCGCCGGAAGCGTTGTCTTCTGGCGCGCGCGGGCGACGAGGTAGATCGTGGTACGCGGCGCACGTCAGCCTGGCGCAGTGCTTGGCATCGGCCTGATCGTCCTGGGCGCTGTTGTCCTCGGCACAAGCGGCTACCTGCTGCAACGCCGGGTGATGGAGGCGCTCGCGATCACTGCGCGGGTCCAGGCCGCCGTCGAGCGCCGTGATCTGCGCGCCGGATGCGCCGACCTCCAGGCCGCCACCGCTGCCTGGGATCGTGCCGCCGGATGGAGCCAGCCGCTCGCGCCGCTGCTGCGCCGCATGGGCTGGGTGCCCAACATTGGCGCGGATCTGCGCGTCGCGCCCGATGCGATTCTCCTGGCGCGACATGGCAGCGCCGCCGGAGCGACCGCCTGCCGCGTGCTTGAGCCAGCGCTCGACGCAAAAACCACGCCCGACCGTCTGGCGCTTGTAGCGCGGCAGCTCAGCCAGCGGCCGGAGGCGCTGGCCGCGATCCAGACAGATCTTGAGCAGGCGCAGCGGGCATGGCAGATGCTCGCGCCGCTGATCGAGAGCAGCCCGCGCCTCGCGCCGTATCAGACGCAGCTTCAGGCCATGGATCGAGCGATGACGGCGGCGATACCCGCGCTTGACAGCGCACGGCAGGCCGCGCCGCATCTGCCCTGGCTGATCGGCAGCGACGAGCCGCGCCGCTATCTGGTGGTGCTGCAAAACCCGTTCGAGCTGCGACCGACCGGCGGCTTTATCGGCCTGGTCTGCGTGGTGCGCGTCGTCGAGGCCAGGCCCTCGCTTGAGCAGTGCCAGCCAAGCGAAGCCTTCGCCGCGACCGCCGCTCAGCCGATGCCGTTTGCCTACACGCGCTACCTGCGCCTGGGCGGCTGGCACCTGCGCGACGCCAACTGGTCGCCCGATTTTCCGACGACCGCCCGCGCGCTGCAAGCGTTTTGGACGCTCAACCAGCAGGCCCCAGCCGACGGCGTGATCGCGGTCGATCCCTACGCACTGGCACCGCTGCTGCGCGCGACCGGCCCGCTGAAGCTGGGCGACGGCACGCAGATCGACGCCGACCAGATCGTCGAGGCGATCCTTTCGCGCTACTACGACGGCGCGATCTACCGCGATAAGGGCCGTCTGGCCGAGCTGCTGCCCGCGCTGTTCGAGCATCTGCTCACGAGCGATCCGGCGACGCTGCCGCAGCTTGCCGCCGCGATCCAGACCAACATCGACGAGCGCCATCTGCTGATCGCGCTCGACCAGCCGCAGCTTGCCGCCGTCCTGCGGTCGCGCGGCTGGGACGGCAGCCTCCAGCCCACGGCGGGCGACACGCTGCGCATTGTGGATGCCGACGTAGGCTACGGCGGAGTCAACGCCTTTGTCGAGCGCCTCACCCACTACGATCTCGCGCTGGACGCGCAGGGCACGCCGCTCACCGCCACGCTGACGCTGACCTACACCAATCGCTACTCGCCGTGGGCCGAGGCACCGACCGCCTACGCGGTCAACGGGCAATGCACCGATCCTCGGACGCTTCAGCTTGAGCGCCGTCCCGGCTGCTACGCCAACTATCTGCGGGTCTATGTGCCTGAGGGCAGCCAACTGCTCGACAGCAGCGGCCTTGAGGAATCGCTGGGCACCGACCGGCAGCACAGCCGCGCGGTCTTCGGCGGCTACTTCCGCGTCAATCCCGGCGAGCAGCGCGTCGTGCGGCTGCGCTACCGTCTGCCGTCGCTCAGGCCCGGAGCGCTCACCGTCGAGAAACAGCCGGGCACGATCGCGCCGCCGCTGCTGATCACGGCGCACACACCGCAGCACCAGACGGCGCTCTGGACCAGCGCACGCACCGATCGCACGCTGGCGCTGCACAGCACTGCAACGGGCATCACGATCGAGGGAGCGGCGGACGAGTCATCCGCCGAATCATTTGCGCGTCATGCCGCATGGATCGACGGACTGGCGCAGTGGCAGGCGGGCGAGCGAGACGCGGCGATCCAGACCTGGCAGGCCGCAGCGGCGCTGGATCGTGCGCTGGATCATGCCCGCCCGCTGACGACGACCGAGGCGCTGGCGCTGACCGCCGCGCTGACAGGCGTCGATCCGAGTGGCCGCGCCGCGTTCGAGCAGGCCGCGCTGCTTGAGGCCCACGACCAGCCCGCCGCCGATGCGCTGTACCGGCAGGCGGCAGAGCGCAGCAGCAATCCGCTCGCGCGGCTTACCTGGGCACGCCGCCAGATCGCCGCCGAGCAGCCCGCTCCGACCATCGAGCAGGTTGCCGCGACCTCGTCTGCCGTGCGTCGCTGGCGTGCCGCCGCCGATGAGCTTGAGCAGACCGGACGCCTGGACGACGCGGCGGATTATCTGGACGTGCTGCGGCGTGTGTTGCCCGACGATCGCTCGCTGGCGCTGCGGCACGCCGATCTGCTGCTGCGCACCGAGCAGCAGGCGCTCGCGCTGGCCCGCTACGAGGCGCTGGCGGCACAGAACGATATTTGGGGTCGGCTGGCGGGCGCGAGAAGCGCGCAGATCGCGGGCGATCCCCAGGCGGCGATCAGCAGCTATGTTGCCGCGCTGCCCCTGGCGAGCAGCTACCCGATCGCGTTTCGGATCGGCGATGGCCTGCGCGACCTGGGAGCGACCGACGATGCGGCGCGGGCCTACGAGCAGGCCGCCGCGCTGGCACCCGGCAGCATCTGGCCCCTCCTGGCCGCTGGAGACATGCTGCGCGGCACCGATCCGAGCGTCGCGCAGGGCTGGTACGAGCGCGCGCAGCGCGTCGATCCGGCCAGCGGCTACCCCGATTTTGCCCTGGGCACGATGCTGTTGAACCAGGGCGATCCGGCGGCAGCGCTGCGCTGGTTTAGCGCCGCAGCCGCCAAGCAGCCCGACGTACCGCTTTTTCGTGAAACGCTGGAGCGCGTTCAGGCACAGCAGCCAACCGGAGCATCGGCTGCTCCCGCGCACGCTTTGCAGACCTAGACGATGGGTTAACCTGGAGAACGTTATGACCTGCTTCGTGGAAACATCACGCCCGACCCACGCCCGCCACATACACCGCCCGCCTGGGCCGACCGTGGCGCTGATTCCGGCGTTCAATGAAGAGCGGTTCATCGGCAGCCTGGTGCTGGCGGTCCAGTCATATGTCGATCATGTCGTCGTCGTCGACGATGGCTCGTCCGATCGCACCGTGGCGATTGCGCGCAAGGCAGGCGCGACCGTCGTGCAGCATCAGGTGAACCAGGGCAAGGCGGCGGCGGTCAATACCGGCTTCACGTACGTGCGCCGCCTGCGGCCTGCCGTGCTGGTGATGCTCGACGGCGACGGGCAGCACTGCGCCGACGATATTCCGCAACTGCTGGCTCCCGTCCGCGACGGCATGGCAGATGTGGTCGTCGGATCGCGCTTCAAGGAGATCAAAAGCGACATTCCGGCCTATCGTAAAGTCGGGCAGCACGGCCTGACGCTCGTGACCAATCTGGCCTCAGGCGTGCGCATCAGCGACTCGCAGAGCGGCTTTCGGGCCTTCTCGGCGCGGGCGCTCGATCAGCTCTCCTTCAGCCAGGGCGGCTTCTCGATCGAGTCGGAGATGCAATTCCTGGTGCGCGAGCATCGGCTGCGGGTGCTCGAAGTGCCAATCAAGGTGATCTATGCCGAGCCGGCCAAGCGTAATCCGGTGCGGCACGGGATGCAGGTGTTGAACGGAATTCTGCGGCTGGTGGGTCAGATTCGTCCGCTCTTGTTTTTTGGATTGTCCGGCATGATCACCCTGCTGCTTGGATTAGGCCTCGGCCTGCATATCGTCAACATCTACGCCCACACCCAGAAGCTTGCGGTCGGCTATGGCCTGATCACGGTGCTGCTCTGCGTCGTGGGCATGCTGCTCTTCTTCGTCGGGCTGGTGCTGCACTCGATGCGCGGCATGCTGATCGAGATGCGGCGCGGCGTGCTCGATCGGCTGCCGGACGTGAGGGAGCACGGCCCGCCGGCGACGATCCACCAGAGCGATCTGCCCTTCGAGGTCGGTCACGACCTGCGCGGAGTAGCCTAGCCGATGGCAGCACCGTATCCCCAGAGCGTCGATCGGCGCGCGAGCGTGATCGTGGTCAGCTACAACAGCCGCCGCGATCTGAGCGCCTGCCTCGATTCGATCCTGAGCGCGCTCACGCCGCAGGACGAGCTGATCGTCGTGGATAACGCCTCGACCGACGGCAGCGCCGATCTGGTGCGCGAGCGCTATCCGCAGGCGCGGCTGATCTGCGGCCCCAACGACGGCTACGCGGGCGGCAATAATCGCGGCGCGCAGGCGGCACGCGGCGCGTATCTCGTGATGCTCAATCCCGACACCGTTCTGCTGCCTGGCGCGCTCGACGCGCTGATCGTGCCGCTGCACACGACCGCCGACGTTGGCCTGACGACGGCCTGCATCGTCCACATGAGCGATCCCGCGATCGTCAACACCTGCGGCAACACGGTGCAGTTCACGGGCCTAACCTACTGCCGGGGCGCGGGGCGGCCACGCGCGCACTACGCGACGGCTGCCGAGGTCGATGCGGTGTCGGGCGCGGCCTTCGCGATCCGCCGAAGCGTGTTCGAGGAGCTGGGCGGCTTCGACGAGCGATTTTTCATGTACGTCGAGGATACCGATCTGTCGTGGCGGGCGCGGCTGGCGGGCTATCGCTGCCTGTACGTGCCCGATGCGATCGTCGAGCACGCCTACGAGCCGAGCTACTCGCCGTCCAAAGCGTTCTATCTCGATCGCAACCGGCACCTGATGCTGCTGAAAAACCTGAGCCGCGCGACGTATCTACGGATGCTGCCGGGCCTGCTGCTGAGCGAGATCGTCACCGGCGGCTTTCTGGCGCTCAACGGGCCGCGCTACTGGGGTGTTAAGCCGCGGGTCTATCGCTGGCTGTGGACGCAGCGCTCCATGATCCGCGCGGCACGTCGCGCAGCCGCGCAGCGGCGCCGCCGACCGGACCGCGAGATCGTCGGGCAGATGACCTATCGGCTAGAATGTAGCCAGCTTGCCAACCGGACGCTCTCGCGGCTGGCGGAGCTGGTCTTTCATCCGGCCTTTCGCATGGCGCGGCGGCTGCTGACGACGTAACGCGAGAACAAAGGAACAAAGGAACAAAGGAATAACTCAGAACTCGAAACTTGAAACTCGAAACTTGAAACTTGAAACTTGATACTTTGAAGGAGATACTGATGATTACCACCGTCACGACTGCCACCACCACCGCCGTATCGACGGTCGGGACGGCTTCGTTCACTCTGGTGACAATCTGCACCGTGATGATCTTGCTGCTCAACAAGGAGATCATCCTGGTCAGCAAGCGCGACTGGGCCGCACGGCTCAACAAGACGCTCAACGTCGCGATCGTGCCGCTGCTGATCGTCTTCATTACGACGCTCATGGTGCGCGTGCTGAGCGTGCTCGATTCCTGATCAGGCCATCGGCTACGAGAGGAGCGGAGTGATGAGGCAGCAGGATCGACAGGGCACATGCAGCCAGGGGAGCCGCGCATGACGCTGCGGATCGCGCATGTGACCGCGACGTTTCCGCCCTATCGCGGCGGCACCGGCAACGTCTGCTACCATAACGCCCGCGAGCTGGCGCGGCGCGGCCATGATGTGCATGTCTTCACGGCGGCGCAGCCCGGCGCGGCAGGCGACGAGACGCGCGATGGGATCGCGATCCACCGGCTGCGGCCACTGCTGCGCGTCGGCAATGCGCCGATCCTGCCGGGGCTGCTCCGGGCGCTGCGCGGCTTCGACGTGATCCATCTGCACTATCCCTTCTTCGGCGGCGAGATCACCACGCTGGCGGCGCGTCTCAACCACACGCCGCTGGTGATCACCTACCATCAAGATGTGCTGCTGCACGGCCTGATGGCGCTGATCGAGCGGACGCTGCGGCTGACGGTTGGCCGCCTGACGCTGCGCGCTGCCGCGCGGCTGCTCTTCACCTCGCGCGACTACGGCAGCGCCTCGTATGTCCGCCCGCTGCTGCGTGGCGGCGAGGCCCACATTGGCGAGCTACCCAACGGCGTCGACACCAGTTGCTTTACGCCTGGTCCGCCGGATGCCGGGCTGCGCGAAGACCACGCACTCTCACCCGACGACCGCGTAGCGCTGCTGGTCGCGGGTCTGGATCGTGCTCACTACTTCAAAGGCGTCGATGTTTTTCTGCACGCGCTTGCCGCGCTGCCGCCGCAGATCACAGGCGTGATCGTCGGAGATGGCGATCTGCGCGCGAGCTATGAGACGACCGCTGCCAATCTTGGCCTGAGCAGGCGCGTCGTGTTTGCCGGGCGCGTCTCCGATGCCGAGCTGCCGCGCTACTATCGCATGGCGGATGTGACGGTGCTGCCCTCGGTGACGATGGGCGAGGCGTTCGGCCTGGTGCTGGTCGAGTCGCTGGCGAGCGCTACGCCCGTGATCGCCACCAACCTGCCGGGCGTCCGCACCGTCGTGCAGCATCGCCGTGACGGGCTGCTGGTGGAGCCGCGCGATCCGGCGGCGCTGGCCCAGGCCCTCGACGATCTGCTGAGCGACGACGCCCGCGCTCAGGCGATGGGGCGCGCAGGCCGCGCCAAGGTCGAATCGCACTACGACTGGACGCAGATCGGCGCGCGGCTGGAAGCGATCTACCGGCAGATTGTGCTCGAAGCCAGCCAGCCGACGCGCTCCTATGCGAGGACCGAGCGATGATCGGAACGCTGCCGATGGCCGCGCTCGCGCCGCTCGACTATCGCTACGCGCTGGATGGCGCGCGCACGCTGTTCGAGCCACACGCGACGCCGCTGATCCGCTGCCACGCGCCGGAGCTTGCCGCCGAGGTCGCCCAGCGCTTTCCCGCCCCGCCGCCCGCCGACGCGAGCGCTGGCGCGCTGTGGATCGAGCCGCTGGTTCCGTCCTGGGGCGCAGAGCTGGCAGATCTTGCTCGACAACTGCCGGTCGGAGCGCGGCTGGTGGTGCTCGTCTCGCAGCCATTGGCGCGGATGCTGCCGGAGCGCCGCGCCTGGAGCGGGCAGCCGCTCGGCATGCGGCTCTTGGGCCTGCGAGATCTGCGCCACGCGCTGCGCAAGGGCGATCTCGTGATCGAGACAACCTACGGCATTCACTCCGCCGCATCGATCGCGCTGAGCCAGGTGAGCCAGCAGGCCGCTCGTCTGAGCCGTCCCGATCTGGCCGATCGGCTGCACTTCGCGGCGCGGCTGCGCTACCATACGCAAGGCCCGCTGTCGGCGCTGGCGACCGTCGCGCTGCTTGTCGCGCGCAAGGAGCAGGGGGCGAGGAAACAAAGGAACAAAGGAACAAGGGAGCGCGTGAGTTGATTTTTTGTTCTCTCGCTCGCTTGTTCTTTTGTTCGGTTCTTGGTTCTAGGTTCTTGGTTCTTCATCATGCTACAGATCATTGCTCCTAGCCAGATCGACACAGCCGTTGCCGCGCTTGCGGCCTGGCTCGACACGATGCGCGGACCCGGCGGCTACGGCGGCCCTGTGGCGCACTGGTGGCAGCAAAGCCTGCTCTACACCGGAGCCGCGCTCGACTGGCGCTACGAGGGCATCATCGCGGGCTACCTTCAGCTCTGGCAGCGCACGCACGATCCGCGCTGGCTGCGCGCCGCCCGCCGTGCCGGAGACGATCTGGTGAGCGGGCAGTTGCCGAGCGGTCACTTCGCTGCCTCCGCGTTCGAGATCAACCCCGCGACGGCGGGCACGCCCCACGAGGCCGCCTGCGATGTCGGGCTGCTGCTGCTTGCGCTGGCGTTACGTCAAGCCGGAAGCGACGACTGGCAGCGCTACGCGGCTTGCGCCGAGCGCAACCTGCGCGCGTTCTACGTCGAGCAGCTCTGGGACGCGACCGCCCAGGCGTTTCGTGACAGCCCGCAGGTGCCGTCGTTCGTGCCCAACAAAGCCGCGACGGCCTGCGAGGCGTTCTTTCTGCTCGCCGAGATCACCGGCGATGCCGCCTGGGTCGAGCGCTACGCCCTGCCGACGCTCGATCGCATCCTGCGGCATCAGGTGCGGGACGGTAGTCGGCTCGACGGCGCGATTGCCCAGAACAGCCTCGGCGGGCGCGTGATCGACAAATATTTTCCGATCTACATCGCGCGCTGCGTGCCGGGGCTGCTGCGCGGCTACCGCTGGACCGACGACGAGCGCTATGCCGATGCCGCGCTGCGCGCGATCCGCTTTGTCGCGCGCTGGACCGAGGCCGACGGCACCTGTCCGACGGTGATCTATGCGAACCAGCGCGTCAACGGCAACCCTTGCTGGATCGCGCCGCTGGGCGATGTGCTGCGGGCGGCGGATGAGGCGCGGCCCTATGGCTTCGATGCTGACCTGAGCGCGATGCAGCACCGGCTGCTGGCAGGGCAGGACGCGACCGGCGGCATCCAGACCGCGACCGGCTTCGCGGCGCAGGCGGGCGGGCGGCTGCCGAAGCAGCCCGACGTGCGCGATCTGCTGCATGTTGTCGGCTGGTGCGATAAAGCCTTTCGCTACCTGGCGGCGCACGCGGGGCCGGCGCTGCCGGGCGCGACCAGCGGCACCTTCGAGATGCCGTGCGTCTTCCAGGGCAGGGCGCTGCGGCTGGTGGAAACACCGGAGCATCTGGAGATCGGCGATCGGCGCGGCGTGTGCTACCGCTGGCGCAAGGGCGAGCCCTGGCCTGAGATCGCGGCTCCCGCATTCTGCCTGCGATGATCGCGCTGCTCCAAAACCTCAACCGACGTCTCACGCGGCACGCGAGCACGCTCCTGCTGGCGGGACTGATTGGCGTGGCGGGCTACAACTGGCGGCTCTGGCAGCGCGACAAGGCCCTGGCCGATCGGCTCCGCGCCGAGCAGCCGCCGACCCCCAGATTGCGCCGCGCGCCCAACGTTAGCGCGCTGGTCGCCGCGTGGAACGAGCGCGACCGGATCGAGGCGCATCTGCGATCGTTTCTGGCGCTGCGCTATCCCGACATCGAGCTGATCCTCTGCGCGGGCGGCAGCGACGGCACGCTTGAGCGCGCGCGACTCTACGCCGACGAGCGGGTGCTCGTGCTGGAGCAGCGCCCCGGCGAGGGCAAGCAGCGGGCGCTGGCGCGCTGCCTGGATCATGCCAGCGGCGAGATTATCTACCTCACCGACGCCGACTGTCTCTACGACGACCAGGCGCTGGCCCGGCTGCTCGCGCCGCTGATCGACGGGGAGGAGCACGCCGCGACCGGATGCTCCCGACCGCTGGACGAGCAGCAGGGCCGCTTGCTGCCGATGTACCTGTGGATCTCCGATGTGATGGCGAGCGCGCGCGGCTCCGAGTACAGCAGCGGCATCCTTGGGCGCAACGCGGCGCTAACGCGGCAGGCGCTCGATCGGATCGGCGGGCTGGCCTGGGAGGCGCGCACCGGCACCGACTACCAGCTTGCCAGGCGGCTGCTCGGCGCGGACATCGCGATCCGCAACGTTCGGACAAGCGTCGTGGCATCGGAGTATCCCGCGACGCTGCGGATCTATCGCCACAAACAATCGCGCTGGCTGCGCAACCTGCTGCTGCATGGGCGGCGCTACGGCGCGGCAGACGATGTGCGGCTGACGCTGCAAACCGTGGCGACGGGCGCGCTGATGCTGGCAATCCCGGCAGCCGCGTGGCCGCTGGGACGTCTGATCCTGGTGCCCTGGTCGCTGCTGGTAGCGCACGCGGTCGGCTCCAAGCTGCGCTACGCGGGCTTTGCCGCGCGGCTGTACCGCCGTCGGCTGCCGCTGCGGCTGTTCGCTGGCCTCCTGCCGCTCACGCTGATCGACTTCGCGATCTGGGCCTCGCCAATCCTGGATCTGCTGCATCCCAAGCGCCGCGAACGATGGTGAGCAGACCCACCGAAAACGTCGTGCTGCTCGCCAAGCCGGGCGGGCCGCATACCGGCGTCGGGCGCTACGTGCAGATGTTGCACCAGGGCTTGCAGCACGCGGGAGCGAACGTCGCGCGGATCGCGCCGGACGTGCCGCCGCTGTCCCATACGATCTACAGCGCACTGCGACGGCTTGGCCCCGATCTGCGCACCTTCTTCCTCAACTATCCCGTCGCCGCCAAATATCCTAGCGCCGATGTGTACCATCTGACAAGCCAGAACCTGGCCTCTCTGTTACTCTTTCGGCGGCCCCCCGGCAGAGTGATCGTCACGGTACACGATATTATTCCGTATATGCTGCGCAACGATCCACAATTCAATAGCTATCGCATCGCCGCCGACCGCGTCTTCGATCGGCTGGCGATGGCCGGATTGCAGCGCGCCGATCTGCTGATCGCCGACTCGCACTACACCAGATCATGTGTCGTGAGCGAGCTGGGCATCGCGCCCGATAGGATCGCGGTAGTCCACCTGGGCATCGACCAGCAGCGCTTTCGTCCGCTGCCGGTGCCGGATACGCTCCGCGAGCGCTACGGCCTGCCGACTGGACGGCGCTACCTGATCTACGTCGGCTCGGAAGATCCGCGTAAAAATCTGGCGACGCTGGTACGGGGCCTGGCGATCGTCCGGCGCGAGCTGCCGGACATTGCATTGATCAAGGTGGGCCGGGCGCACTTCGAGCACGAGCGCCGCCGCCTGCACGATCTCGCCGCCGAGCTTGGCGCTCGGAGCGCGATCCATTTTCTTGACGACGTGCAGGAGGGCGATCTGCCGCTGCTGTATAACCTGGCCGATGTCTGCGTCATGCCGTCGCACTACGAGGGCTTTGGCTTTCCCGCGCTGGAGGCGATGGCCTGCGGCACGCCCGTGGTCTGCGCGCGTGCCAGCTCGCTGCCCGAAATCGTCGGCGACGCCGCGCTCCAGTTCGAGCCGCGCGACGCCCACGCGCTGGCCCAGGCGATCGTGCGCTACCTGACCGAGCCGGATCTCTATCAGGCCATGCGCTCCAGGAGCATCGCGCAGGCCGCCGCCTTTACCTGGGCACGAACCACGCGGCAAACGCTCGATCTGTATCGAGCCGTGCTGCCGTCAGCCGGACACCACTGAAGCCTATGTCAGCGCTCGCGACCACCGTCAACTCGTCTTCGGCTCTCCCGCGTTCCACTCGACTGGTTGGCTACCACGATCGTCCGGCGGCTGGCGGTATCGCTGATCCTGCATGCCAGCCGTATGCCCGGCGATCCACGACCGGGCGCGCAGCAGATGGATAGCCCAAAGGCAGCCAGATGTTTGTGTATATCGAGCAGACCAACCTCCGCGACTATAGCCGCGATCTGGCGGCAGACATCCTGCCCGAAGGCATCGCGCTGAAGCAGATGCGCCAGGCCGCGCTGGCGCGTACCGGCGTCGATCTCTTCGGCGATACGATCAAGCCCGGCGATCGAGTCGTGATCAAGCCGAATTTTGTGCGCGACCGGCATCCCGATGGCCTCGATCTCTACGCCCTGATCACTCATCCCGCCGTGATTCGCGCGGTCGTCGACGAGGTCTATCAGGCGCTCGGCGGCGAGGGTCAGATCATCATTGCCGACGCGCCGATTGGCGATGCCGATTTCGACCATCTCCTGGCGGTGACGGGCCTGCAACAGATCGTCGAGTACTACCGCCGCGTCAAGCAGTTTCCGATCGAGATCCGCGACCTGCGCAAATATCGCTACACGCTCAGGCAAGGCCCGCACGGCTACGCCCACGAGGTGCGATCTGAGCTGCTCGGCGATCCAGGCGGCTATGTCGAAGTCGATCTGGGCAGCGCCAGCGCCTTTGCCAGCCTTGAGCATCTCGATCTCTTGCAGGGAACGGATGTCGCCCGCCGCGCCGAAACGATCGGCTACCACACGCGCCAGAGCAATAAATATCTGATCGCGCGCACGATCCTGGATGCCGATGTCGTGATTAGCATGCCCAAGCTCAAGACACACGGCAAAGTCGGCGTCACGCTCAACGCAAAAAACATGGTCGGCATCAACGGCGATAAAAACTACCTGCCGCACTTCCGCTGGGGCAGCACCGCAGAGGGCGGCGATCAGCATCCGGCGGGCGAGATGCGCGCAGCCGACGAGCGCCGCATGCGCGTCGGGCGGCTGCTGGCCGATCATCTCCTGGCGCGCAATACCCGCTGGTCGAATCTGGCCGTTACGACGATCCAGCAGATGACGGGCCTGGCCTCACGGCTGCTCAGGCTGCCGACGATCGATCCGATCAACGGTCACTGGCCGGGCAACGATACCTGCTGGCGGCTGCCAGCCGACCTGATCCGTCTGGCGCTGTTTGCCGATCGCAGCGGCGCGATGCAGGCCACGCCGCAGCGCCGCTTTCTCTCGATCGTAGACGGCATCGTCGGCGGCGAGGGCAACGGCCCGCTGCGGGCAGCGCCCAAAGCCTGCGGCGTGCTGCTGGCTGGCCTCCACCCGATTGCTGTCGATCTGGTGGCCGCCCGGCTGATGGGCTTCGCGCCGTACGCCATCAAGCAGTTGTATGAGCTATCGCAGGGCATCGCGCCGCGTCTCGTACCGGGGCTTGGTCCCTGCCCGGTAGCGGCGATCGAGGTGCTGTCGAATCATCAGCCCTGGTGCCGCCTGCTGCACGAGCCTGCCGAGCGCGGGCTGGACTTTCAAGCGCCGCCGCGCTGGGCCGCGCAGATCACCGCCGCGCGTCCGGTGATCTGCGCCAACGACTGAGGAGCAGGGTGGATATTTTTCTCGCCGCAATCCGAATACGCGCCTCGTCCGGCGATTGCGCCAGCCTCGTGGAGACGCTTGAGCGAGCGCTCCAGACGGCGGTCGATCCTGCCACGCCCACGGCCACGACACGCTGGTCCGACCAGCAGATCGCCTTTGTCTGTATCGCCCCGCTCACGGCGAGCGACGCCGCATGCTCGACGGCGGACGAGCGACTGATCTACATCAACGGACCCGTCGCATCGCCGGGTGGGCGTGTGGACGCGCAGCCTGGCATGTTCGCGGGACCTTACCGGCAGCGCCTCCGGTCGGTCTACCACGCAGCGGAAGGCTGGCTAGCCGGAAGCGAGGAGCTCGCCGCGCTCAGCGGCTCGTTCTGCGCGCTGTACCATGCGCCGCACGCCGCGCGGACGCTGGTCATCTCCGACCGGCTGGGATCGCGTCCGATCTTTTACTGCGCCGCCGCCGACTGGCTCTACCTCGCCTCTGATATTCGTCCGCTGCTGCGGCTGCCGGGCGTGCGGCCCAGGCTCGACCTCGAAAGCGTCGCGCAGTTTATTCGCTATCAGATGATTCTGGACGATCGCACGCTGTACAGCACGATCAAAACCGTGCCGCCCGCGACAGTCGTAGCGATCGATCATCGCTCCGGCGAGCAGCAGCGCAGCGCCTACTGGTCGCTCAGGCCGCTGCCCTGCTTTGCCACGCGGCACGAGGCGATCGAGGCGACGGCGGATGCGTTTTCCACGGCGATCCGGCGGATCGTCGCCGATAGCCAGCGGCTTGGCCTGCTGCTCAGCGGCGGCTTCGACTCGCGGATGCTGCTGGCTGCGCTGGATCGGATCGACGGCCCGCCGCTGCACGCCTACACATTCGGCCCGTCCTTCACCGAAGAGACTCAGGTAGCGCGGCAGGTGGCTCAGATGTGCGCCACGCCCTGGCACTTCATCGAGCAGCCGCTCGCCGCCTACTGGCAGCATCTCGCCAGCAGCGTCCAGACGAGCAACGGCCTGCACGCCGCCGGGCATATGCACCTGTACCACCCAACCTCGATCATGGCGCGCGCAGGCTGCGACACCGTGCTCAACGGCTGGGGCTTCGATCTGCCGTATTCGGGCAGCTACCTGCCCAAAGAAACCTTCCGCGTCCTGGGACGGCAGCTCTACAGCTATCGCATGGCAAGCGTTGGCACGCGGCAGGCCGTTGTCGATCACCTCCACGCCACGCTGGATATGCAATCGGGAGCGTTTGGGCGGAGCCTGCTCGGAGCGGCGCTGCAACCCTATTGGGAATCCGCGCCCAGAGCCACGCTAGCGCATCTGGTTGATCGCGCCAGCGCCACCAGCGACTCGCCGTATGACTGGATCGATTACACCTTGATGGGCTTCGGTGTCACCAAGTTCCGCAGCTACTCGATGCTGATGAACGTCCGATCCCAGGCCCGCGAGCGCAATCCGCTGTTTGAAAGCGACATTATCGAGGTCTACCAGCGGCTACCCTATCAATGGCGCTTCCTGGGGCCTGTCTTTCGCCGCGCCGTACGCCAGTTGAACCCAGCCGTCGCCAATATTCGCTACAGCAACACCGGCATCTCAGGCTTCGCCCCGCCCGTTGTCCAGGCGCTGGCGATGCAAGGCCGCGCGACCTGGCGGTCGAATGGTGCGCGGCTGCGGCACCTGGGCCAGCGCATCACCGGCAGCGCGCCAGCACCCGGGGTCCAGCGCTCCGGCAGCTACCACGAATCGTTCGACATGGCGCGCTACTTTGAGACGGACGCGCCAATCGCTCAGGCTGTAGGCCGCCTGCTGCACAGCGGCAAGCTGGTGGAGGCTGGCATCCTCGATCCACGTCGACTCCAGCCTGCGCTTGAGCGCTGCCGCGCGGGACTGGATCGCTCCGGCTTCACCGTGATGGCCTGGGTCGCCCTGGCGCTCTGGCTCGATCTGCATCCAGCGGAGATCGCCTGATTCAGCTATGCCACGATTCATGAAACATCGATTGCTTCAGATACCGCTGCTGCGCTCGGCAACGCTGCTCACACTGGTCAATATTGTGAACACCGGGCTAGCGATGCTCAGCGGCCTGTACGTCGCGCGGCAGCTCGATACGCAGCAGTACGGGCACTATGCCTACATGGCAAATGTCTTTTTGCTGATGATCCTCTTCCTTGGCTTCGGATTGAGCAGCCAGATCTCAAAGGATGCCGCAGAGCATGACGGGCAGCATCTCGCGCGCTTTCAGGAGCGGCTCGGTAGTCTGATCGCCCTGCGGCTGGGAACGGCGCTGCTGGCGGCAGTGTGCGGCGGGCTGCTCTGGAGCGTCAGCCGGGAGAGCGTGTACCTGTATGCGGGTGGATCTGCCGCGCTCTTTGTGTGGGTCGATTTTGTGACGGCTTTGTTTAGCGGATTGCAGCGCATCCGGCGCGTCGCGATCCTGATGATCGTGCAGCCGCTGAGCTTCATCCTGCTGCTCCTGGCGATCCCGATTCGGCAGGAAGCGACGGTCTATACCATCTTTCTTAGCTCGCAGATCGTCAGCGCGGCGATGGCCTGCGCGCTCGTGATCAAGCTGCCTAAGCTCCAGCCCTGGCCGCGCTTTGCACAGATCAGGCATCTACGGTGGTCCGATATGGTCGCAGGCCAGGTCTACATCATCGTCCTGCTACAGACAGCCTACAGCGCGTATGGCGTGACCGTCTTGGGCGCGCTGAAGCAGTATGATGCCGCCGGTGAGCTATCGATTGCGCTAACGGTCGTGCGCATGCTGCCGTTACTCTTCGGCAGCCTGATCACCGTGCTCTACTATCCGCGCTTATGCGCGATCCATACCCAAGGCGAGCACCAGCGATTCCAGCGCGCAGCGTATGTCGTCTATCACAGCAGCACGGTGATCGCCGCCGGATGCGCCGCATTACTCGTAATCTATCCCGATGTCGTGATCAATGTGCTGTACACCAGCCGTCATGCAGCCGCGACTCCTGTGCTGGGAATCATCGCGCTGATGAGCTTGTTTAGCATCGTCGACCAGATTTTGACATGGACCCTGGTCGCCTCGGATCGGGCCTCCGCCGCGCTGCCGCCGCTGCTCGTGCGCCTGGGCCTTGTACTGCTGACACTGCCGCTCGCAGCGCTGGTCGATCGCGCGCTGCTGCCGCAGATCGTCGCGCTGGCCTATATCGGATCGTCGTTTGTCGGCTGGATTGTGCAGCTCCGCGCCTCAAGCGTCATCGGCGTGGTTCGCGCGATCGGATTTACCACAGTCGTCGTCGGGCTGGGCTGCGTCATCGGGCTGGCCGTGCGCTTCGTGATCCCCTGGCCCGCGCTGCCCTACGGCGACGAGAGCAGCCTGGTGGTTGCGGCGCTCTGCTACGGCATGCTCGGCGTGTATGGGCTCTGGAAGCGCTGGCACGCAGCACATGGGCTGTTGGGAGAGGAAGCTTAAATGCGCAAGATCGTGTCTATGGCGTGGCTATCGCTGGCGCTGGTGCCCTGGCTGGCCGCCGCGCCCGCTACTGCGGCTGGGACGGTGCCTGCCTGCACGGGCGGGATCAGCAACCCGCGCCTGCTGACGATCGAGTGCCGTCCCGGCTACGCCACGACCTTCGACCGAATCGTGATCCACAGCCAGCGCGATCTCGATCCGACCAGGGATTGGTCCAGCCAGCTCAACGATACCGACGCGACCTGGATCTTCGATGCCGCAGCCGACGATACCGCCAATCTGATTATCGCCTTCGCCCGCCAGGGCCGCACTGTCAGCGCCAGGCTCTTCGACGACCAGGATAACGATCAGAGGATCTTGTACCGGCTCAAAGACGGCCAGATCGTCGTCACCGAAGGCCAGGGCAGGCCAACCGTCGAGGTAACGGCGCAGGATCGTTGGCAAGACGCCGACGGCACGCCGAACTTCAATCTAGATATGCGCGTCGACGGGCCGGTTGAAGGCATGATCGACGCCCAAACGCTCTACCTCGATCGGCTGAGAACCGACGGCAGCATCGATCTCACGGTTCATGTCCGCGATCCCGACCACGATGGACGCCCCGACTATGAGTGGCGTCAGGCGTATCCGCCGCTGGACGACAAAGACGGCTTTTATCATTCGAGCGTGATGGTCAATACGGCTGATGACGAGCCGCCGATCAGCGCTGCGCTCTTCTGGCCGTTTCTGGGGAGTTCCGCGCCGCACTTCATCAAAGAGGATTATGCCAGCACCAGCGCCCCGCCGATCAACATCGACTGG
This sequence comes from Herpetosiphonaceae bacterium, assembly GCA_036374795.1. Classification (NCBI taxonomy): domain Bacteria; kingdom Bacillati; phylum Chloroflexota; class Chloroflexia; order Herpetosiphonales; family Herpetosiphonaceae; species Herpetosiphonaceae bacterium. Next base: position 44,890 of record DASUTC010000342.1, on the reverse strand, counting down.
CAGCGCAGCACAATCAACTATCTGGTCGAGTCGGTGGCATCGCGTAATCGTCCCTCTAACTATTTCGTGTACTCGCTGCGCCGGATCAAGGAAGGCCAGATCAACGACGTTAATTTTGAAAGTCCGTTTGCCTTCTATCAGTTTTCGCCGATCCAGAGCAATTTCCCTGATCTTGCCTTACGGGTCGCCTATTTCCCGGTCGGCGATTTTTCGCAGCACCTCGCAACCGAGGAGATCGATTTTTCCTGGCGTCAATCGCCGCGCAATCCCGATACCTTGCCCAACTGGGATTACCGTCTCGGCCTGACCGGCCATAACGCCCAGCAGGGCGTGGTCGCGCTCCCCGAATTTTCGCTGCGGATCACGCCCTATGAAAAGCTGCCGGGCTGGATTGCCGCCAGCTCGTGGGACTACGCGACATTTGTCGCCCGCGAGCGCGATAACTACCTGAGCAGCGAAGGAATCTACGAGTGGTCGACCTCAGAGGGCGCGATTGTTGATGTGAACAACCAGGAGCGCTATAGCGATCTGCTGCTGGCATCGCGCTTCGCCAACGAGCAGTATGTCCTGGGCGCCATCGATGAGGTTCCGGGCAAGTACTACCATACGATTCGCCAGGGCTTGCGCGGCGAGTTCCGCAGCCACGCGGGCCAGGTCCAGATATATTTCTCGTCGATCGACCGTAAGCTGCATCTGCTCGGCGCGGACCACGGCGTGTGGCAGATCGACGAGCAGCGCGCGCTGCGCTACGCCAATCTTGACCACGATCGCTATCTCGATCAATGGACCTACACCAGCGTGACGACCGGCACCTCGACGCTGACGACCACGCGCCAGCTCAATGTCGCGCCGGGGCATCTGGTCTACGCCGACGGCTCGACGCTCCTGCTGCGCCAGGCGCAGACGCAGCCCAGCCTCTTCGAGTCGCCGCCGCCCAGCGATCGGAGCACCTGGCAGGCGCTCGGAGACAGGATCGAGGCGCACGCCCGCGAGTTCGCCCCCGACGATCTGCGCGGCCTGATGCAGCAGTTCGCCGGTCCTGAGATGCAGCTCAGCGGCGCGTCCCTGCGCGACTTTCGGCTGATCGGCGAGCAGGGCTTTCGCTTTGTGCTCACGCTGCAACCCGGCGCGCAGGCCAGGGGCGCGGCGCTGCTCGACGTACGGGCGCTACAGCCCGGCGATTACGTCGTGACCTACGACGGCAGCTTCAGGATCGCGCCGCTGACGCCGCCCGCGCCCGCCGCCGCGCTGCACACGACGACGCTGCGGCAGCTTGAGCCGGGCATGCTTCAACTGAGCCTGCGCAACGACGGCTTGCAGGATCTTCCAGCCTCTAGGCTTGAGCTGTGGGCCGCGCGGCCCGGCGTCGAGGCCACGCTGGTGGCATCCGATACGGTGACGCTGCTCGCGCAAACGCCGATCAGCGTCACGCTGCAATGGTCGCCGCCGAGCGCCGGAGCATGGACAATCACGCCGAAGCTGCGACAGGCGGACAGCAGCGTGCTTTCACTTGAGCCGGCCCGGCTGAGCATCACGCCGATTCGGGCTGTCTCTACCGGCGCGCTGATCGCCGCGAGCGCCTCCTTCACCACCCTTCCGCTGATTATCGCCACGCTGATCGCGTTCGCCGCGCTGGCGGCCTACGTCTGGCGGCAGCAGTGGCTGAGCACGGAGGTCGAGCGATGACGCGACGGGAGCGAAGAACAAAGCGCCGCGAGGCCAGGGGTGAAGGCCTGCCGAAGAACCAAGAACCAAGAACTAAGAACCAAGGAACAACCACACTCACTGCTCCCCCTCTCCTATCGCAATGGGAGAGGGGGTCGGGGGGTGAGGGCCTGCAACCCGACCCCCGACCCCAGAACCCCTGGCTCTGGCTCGGCCCGCTGCTCTATATGCTGATCGTCGGCGGGTACTTCGTGGCCCGCTACGAGGGCCGCTGGGCGGAGCAGGACTCGGCGGTCTTTACCCGCTATATTCGGCTACTGAGCGGGACCGGACGCCTCGTGCCGCCCGACGTGGCGGTCTATCCCAACGGCTACGCCTACCAGGCGATCTCGACGTTTCTCGTGGCGATCACCGGCCTCGACGTAGCGACGCTGCAACAGGTGATCTATCCCTTCATGGCGGCGCTGGTGGTGCTGCCCGCCTGGGTGCTGTACCGCGAGCTGACCGAGGGCACGCGCGGCGCGACGCTGGCAACCGTGCTGCTGTTTACGCAGCCGGAGTTCCTCTTTGTGATCCTGCGCAGCTCGCACGAGAAGTTTACCCGCACGCTGCTGCTGCTCTGCCTCTTTTTACTGGTGCGCAGCTTCAAGCTCCACGACCGCCCGTGGCTCTTTGCGGCGCATGTCGCGCTGTTCTACCTGACGACGTTTGCGTTTATCGCCGGGAATAACCTGCTGGCGCACTCATTCATCTTCGCCATAGCGATTGCGCTCTTCCTGGGATGGGCGCTGGCGCGCTGGCGCTCACATCTGCGGCTGCACAGCACGCCCCTGGTGCGGCGTTTGCCCTACGCCGTGCTGATCTGCCTGGGCCTGGTCTATCTCTTCACCTTCTACGCCTACGAGCCAGCGCAGCACGATCTGCTGGTGCTGCAAAACCTGGCCGATCGCATTGCCGCGCTGTTCCTCGACGTGGAGGCCGAGCCGACCAACGCCTACGCCCAGGTAGCGACAGGCTGGATCAGCCTGCCGGTCTATTTTATGGTCAGCATCGCCAACTGGATCATCCTGGGAGCATCGTTCGTGATCTGGCTGCGCCAGGGCGTGCGCTGGGTGCTGAGCGGGCAGACGCCGCCGACGCCGACCGGCTGGCTGGTGTGGCTGCTGTACGCGGCGTTCGCGGCGCAGGGCGCGCTCTCGGTGGTGGCGGATGCGACCGGCGCGCTCGGCAGCAACTTGCAGCACCGCATCTTTCCCTCGATGTCGATCATCGCCGTAGGCGTGGTGAGCGCGGCCCTGGCGCAGTGGCAGCCGCGCCGCTTTGCCCGTCCGCTGCAATGGAGCCTGACCGGCGGTATCGCCTGTATCGCCGTGCTCTCCGTGCTCAAGGCGACCAACGAGCCGTTTCTGAGCAATAAGTGGACCTTTTATCAGCCCGCTGAGCTGCGCGCGATGCAGTGGAGCGATGCCCATCTACGCAACAACGAGATCTGGGCCGAGCTCGACGAGCGGCTGATGGTGGCGTTTATCATGCGGCACGGCGAGTCGGCCAACGGCAATATCTGGCACGCCTTCGATCTCAGCCCGGCCACGCGCAACCTGATCGTGACGGATGTCACCCGCCTGCGCAGCGCCCGGCTGCAACGTGCGGTGCCGCTGCCGCCCGACGCGCTGCGCGTCTACGACAACGGCGCTGCCCAGCTCTATCACCAGCGGGCGCACACGCCGTATCAGCGCTAGCCGGGAACAAGGAATCAAGGGAACAAACACAGAAAAGAGTAAAGAACAAAGAACAAAGAACAAAGGAGAACTCCAAACTTTGAACTTAAAAATCGGAACTCGGAACTCGAAACTTGAAACTTGAAACTTGAAATGCGGATTGGCTATCTGACATATGGGCTGGATCGCGCTCCGACCGGCATCGGACGCTACGCCGTAGAGCTGCTGCGCGCGCTGGCCGCGCTGCCAGGCGCGCCCGACATCGTGATGCTGACGACCGAGCGCGAAGATCGGCACGATCTCTGGTCGCGCTTCGAGCGGCACCATGTGCCCGGCTGCCGCCTGCTGCCCGCGCTGATGACGCTCGGCAACGCCGCGCTGTCCGATGCGGCGCGACGCTACCGGCTCGATCTGCTGCACGACCCGAACGGGATCGCGCCCTTCTTCGGGCCGCGCGCGGGTGCCAGGCGCGTCGTCACAATCCATGACGCCTTCGCCTTTGTCTATCCTGAGACGCACAACCGGCTCGACAACTGGCGCTACCATGCGATGCTGACACGAGCCGCCCGCCGCGCCGACATGGTTCTGACCGACAGCGACCACTCGCGCCAGGATCTCAAGCGCTACCTGGCGATCCCCGACGCCAACCTGCGCCTGATCCACTGCGGCCTCGACCCACGCTTCCAGCCGGTCGGCGACGATCACGAGCGCCGCGCGGTGCTGGCGCGCTATGGCATCCAGCCGCCCTATCTGCTCTACGTCGGCGGGATCAACGCCCGCAAAAATATTGCGCGGCTGCTCGAGGCATTCGCGCGCGTGCGCGAGCGTCATGCCGCCCTGAAGCTGGTGATCGGCGGCAAGCGTCAGTGGCAGACTGGCGCGATCGACGCGACCTTTGAGCGGCTGGCGCTGCATGAGCATGTGCAGTTCACCGGCTACCTGGCAGACGCCGATCTGCCCGCGCTGTACAGCGCCGCCGAGGTCTTTGTCTTTCCCTCGCTCTACGAAGGCTTTGGCCTGCCGCCGCTCGAAGCGCTGGCCTGCGGCACACCCGTCGTCACCTCTAACGCCTCGTCGCTGCCGGAGGTCGTCGGCGATGCCGCCCTGACCGTCGATCCGTACGCGGTCGACGCGCTCGCCACGGCGATCCAGCGCGCTCTCACCGATGCAGCGCTACGAGCTGATCTGCGCCAGCGCGGCCTCAGCCGGGCGCGACAGTTCACCTGGCAGCGAGCCGCGCGCGAGGTCTTCGAGGTCTATCAGCACGTGCTGGGACGGGCGCTGGATGGTACAATGCCTGAGGCCGTCCCCGCCGATCGGCAGAGTATCGGGTCATGATTATGAAACAGACCGTCGCCACGCCCGTATCCGAGCCTATGCGCCAACCCGTGAGCACATGGATCTTCTATGATCTGATCGCGCTGATGAGCTGCGCGCTGCTGCTGCCGCTGCTGGTTGTGCTGCCCCTGCCGCTGCTGCGCGTGCCGCTGGGCCTGGTGCTGGTGCTGTTCGCTCCCGGCTACGCGCTCAGCGCCGCGCTCTTTGCCCGCCACCACGACCTGGATAGCGTGACCCGGCTGTCGCTGAGCGTCGGGCTGAGCATCGCCGCGCTGCCGCTGCTGGCGCTCGCGCTCGATCTGCTGCCCTGGGGCATTCGCCTCTGGCCGATGACGATCGCGCTGGCAGCCTGGATCGGCGCGTGGAGCCTGATCGCCGCCATTCGTCGCAGCCTCTTGCTCCGCTCGCAGGCCGCCATGCAGCCGACTCCGCCGATCGCGGTGCAGGGCTGGTGGCATGAGCTGAGTCCCCACCGACGGCTGAGCTACGCCGGAAGCGCTCTGGCCGGAGCAGCGCTGCTGCTGTGGGTGGTGGTTGGCCTGCCCGCGCTGACGGCATCCAGGCCCACGACCGAATTTTATATGCTGGGGCCTGAGGGCCTGGCCCAGGATTATCCCCACGCGGCAATCGTCGGCGCAGAGATGCAGGTGCCGCTCGGCATCCACAACCACGAAGGCAGATCCGTCACCTATCGTGTCGAGGCGCGCTCCGGCACGCAGCAGCTTGCCCGGATCGATGAGATTGAGGTCGCCGCCGGGGCAATCTGGGAGCATCCGCTGCGCTACCTGCCCGCTCAGGCTGGCGACGACCAGCGCATCGACATTCTGCTCTTCCGCGCGAACGAGTCAGTGCCCTACCGCCAGCTGCACCTGTGGATCGATGCCCAGGAGCCGCTCCGATGATCGCACTGATCCTCCGCCACTTCCCGCTCGCCTCGGCCCGCCTGCTCTGGGTCTATCTGCTGCTGATCACCGTGGCCGAGCTGATCACGTCGCTGGCGAGCCCGCAGCTTGGGCTGCTGATGCACGCGCTGCTGCTGGTTGGCTTCACGCTCCACGGCGCGCTCGGCCAGCGCACCAGCGCGGGAAAGCTTGCGCTGGGCCTGACGCTCGCGCCGCTGATCCGGCTGCTGTCGCTCTCGCTGCCGCTGCTGAGCTTTCCGCAGATGGCCTGGTATCCGCTGGTGTCGATCCCGCTGCTGATCGCGCTGTGGCTGATCGTGCGGCAGCTTGGCATGCCGCGTCGTTCGCTGGGCCTGTGCTCCGGCAATCCGGTCAACGAGCTGCTGCTGGCAAGCATCGGCATCGTCCTGGGCGTGATCGAGTATCTGATCCTTCAGCCCAGGCCGATGGTGAGTAGCCTCTCCTGGCACACGCTGCTGCTGCCGTCGCTCAGCCTGCTGATCTTCACCGGCTTTACCGAGGAGATTATCTTTCGCGGCCTGCTGCAAGCTCTGGCGCTGCCCGCGCTTGGCCGCGCCGCGTTTGCCTATGTCGCGCTGCTGTTTGCGGTGCTGCACATCGGCTACCTGTCGCTCTCGGATGTGCTCTTTGTCTTCGCCGTCGGGATCGTCTTTGCGTACATCGTGCATTGGAGCGGCTCGATCCTGGGCGTGACGCTGGCCCACGGCCTGACGAATATCATGCTTTTTTTGATCATGCCCTACCTGGCGCAGCATCCCGCCGCGCCGCTCAACACCTTCGCGCCGTGGGTGCTGTGGGTGGGCATCGGCCTGAGCGCGCTCGCTGTCACCCTGGTGCTCGTGCGCTGGATTCGTGTTCGCAGAGCGCTGCTGGCTGGCGTCTCTCCCGCCACGATTCGCGCACTGCGTCGTGATCATGGCATAACGTATGTCAACCTATCGCAGCGCACCGGCATTCCGAGCCGCATCCTGGCCGCGATCGAGCACGGCCAGCATCCATTGCAGCCAGAGCATCGGGCGGCGCTTGCCCAGGCGCTCCACAGCCTGCCGACGACGGGCGGTGAGCGGTGAGTAGTAATTCTAGCTGCTGCTATCCATCCCGAATCTGAGATAAACAACGAAAACTGCACGGATTTTCGCCACAATTGCAGCTACCGGATGCAGTGATATGTTATACGGCGGTGCGGGCTACACCTGGGTATATGCCCTGAGAAAATCCTCTGTGCTGATGCCGGATTGAGTCAAAATTGTCCGTAGTGTCGAGCTTTGAGCCTAGGATGATTAGGCATGGTCAGCGGCGTGCGCGTCCCATCAGAGTTATCTCGAACCATTGCAATATGATTACCGCTTCGCACCAATCGAAATCCTAGCAGTTCCAGGGCTTTGATAACTCTCTCAATCGGTGCATCAACCGGGAACTTCTGGCTCACACGACGACTCCCGCCTCAGCAACAAACGCTTCAAGCACTGGCTCACCTTCAAGAGCTTCCTCGCCGAAGGTTTCGATATGAAATTGAATCGCCGAGCGAACATCTGCCAGTGCCGATTCATAGGTGTCGCCTTCACCAATGATCACACCTTTGAGGCCGAGAGGATAGGCGACATACGTATCGGGATGCTTTTCGACAATCACTTTGAACTGCTTGACCATAGCTACCTCATTTCACCATGCTATTGAATCAACAATACCACAGAGCTGTATCGTCGGTCGAACACAAAACGAGCAGCGTAGAGACAGGTCAATGATTGAGGAGCGTTCCATGACCCACCGCTCCGCCCTCACTCCCCCGCGCACACCGTCTCCTCGATCTCCGCTTCCGACTCCACCGATCCGCTCTCGGCATCTAGCCGGTAGCGCGGGCGGGCGCTGCTCTGCAACGTCCGGCAGATCGCGCCGTCATCCGTAGCGCCGAGCTGCCGCGCCAGTTGCGCGCGATACCAGGACCAGCGCAGCAGCCGCGTATCGACCACCAGCACATCGCGCCGCACACCGAGCGCGCGCTGGAGGTACCACCCGCCGAACGTATCCGCGTCGGCGCTGGTGAGCACAATCGCGTCCGGCTCTAGTGCCATCAGCCGCGCCACCACGCGCTCGCGCTCGCTGGTATCGGCGTGCAGATCCAGGCTGCGGTACTGCACCGCCAGCGACCACACCAGACCTCCTGCCAGCAGCGCGCCGAGCACAGAGCGGAGCAGCCACCGCCGAGCGCTGCCGCCGAGCTGCGTCCAGAGCGCGCCAGCGCCCAGCCCGGCCCACACACACCAGGCCCAGGTCCACGGCAGCAGATAGACCGAGCTATCCGCGCCGCCGTAGCCGATCGCAAACAGCAGGCTGCTCAGCGCGACGATCCCGCTCAGCGCAAGCAGCGGTCGGTCGCTGTGCCAGCCGCGCGGCAGCCCCCAGCCGATCGCCAGGGCAAGCGCGATCGGACCCGGCTGAGCCAGGAGATCGCGTGCTGCGTGTCCCAGCCGCGCCAGGCGCTGCGACCACGGAGCCGCGCCGACCAGATAGCGATACTCCGCCGCGCTGATATGCTGCCACCAGCCCCACGGGCTGCGCGGATCGCCCCAGCTTGGCAGCGCCTCACGCGCCGCCCACAGCGGCAGGCAGCCATACAGCGCCAGGCTCGCCAGCAGCGCCGCCACAGCCGCCAGCGCCAGCCCTGGCCTGATCAGGTCGCGACGGGGAGCGACGGTCCAGGCCACGATCGCCGCCGGGAGCAGCGCGCCCAGCGTGAGATGCGTGCCCAAGCCCAGGCCAAAACCGCCCGCCGCCACCGCGAGCAGCGCCGCGCGTCCGGTGCCGAGCCATCCACAAAACAGCAGCGCGCAGAGCGTCAGCCAGAGCAGATGCAGCGCGTACACCTCGACGATGATCGCCTGCGACCACAGCCGCGCAGACAGCATGAGCGTCAGCCCGGCGTACAGCCCGGCGATCGAGCGCGACCGTAACGTACGAGCGGAAGATACTGAGGGTCGTAGCGCGACCAGCAGCGCGGTGCAGGCGACCGCCAGCGCGCCGCACAGCGCCGAGAGCAGCGCGAGGCGTCGGGCTGGCTCGCCCCACGGCAGCAGCAGCGCCGCGCGCGCCAGCAAGAGATACGAGGGATAGCCCGGAGGATGCGCGACACCGCCGCTGAGCGCAACCGCTGCTAGCTCGCCGCCGTCAGCGCCGCCATAGCGCGCCGTGATCGTGGGCGCTGCGGTCGCGGCGTAGAGCGTGAGCGCCGCGACGAATGCAGGACCGGCAGCCGCCAGCGACCAGCGCACCGTCGAGCGGCGCTGGTTAGCCACTGGCTCGGCCTCAGGTCGCGCGTCGATCGTGTCCACCTTTCAGCACAAGAGATCGTCCGCGCAGGCAACATGCGCTTCGAGCGCGGGCTGCGTGCTATTATAGCGGCGATCCTCGCGTGCGGCGCGCTGGTGTAACGCGGCAAAGATTGGCTGCGTATCACAAACACACCAGCAAAGGAGAATACACATGGCCTACGTCGAGGATCTCCTGGGACAGGAGTTTGTCTGCGCCCGCTGCCACCAGAAGGGCGCGCATGTCGAGCGGCTGTCGATGTCGGGGGCCGGATTTTCGCGACTCTTCGAGATTCAGCCTTACCGGTACGCTTTTGCCTCATGCACCAACTGCGGCTACACTGAGGTCTACAATCTGGAAGTCCTTGAAGGCCGCGACGATCTTGGGACATTCTTAGATGTCCTCTTTGGATGATAAGCTGTTGTTAGCAGAGGGAGCGCTATGACTGAACCGCGCACATCGCTTGAGGCCGTATTCCAATGGATCGACACGCAGCGCGATGCCGCAATCGCTGATTTGCAGCGTTTTTGCCGCCAGCCGAGCGTGGCCGCGCAGAGCTGGGGCATGGCCGAGATGGCACAGATGGTGCAGGACGCGCTGCGCGATCTCGGCGCTGAAACCCAGTCGATCGCCACCGCAGGCTTTCCCGTGATCGTCGGGCGCATCCAGGGCGAGACGCCCCGGCATCTGGCGATCTACAACCACTACGATGTTCAGCCCCCGGAGCCGCTCGATGCGTGGAGCGTCCAGCCGTTCGCCGCCGAGATCCGCGACGGCAAGCTCTATGCCCGTGGCGTCGCCGACAACAAGGGCAACCTCGTGGCGCGACTCTGGGCGGCGCGCGCCTGGCTGGCCGTGTACGGCAGGCTGCCCTGCGCCGTCACCTTTCTCTTCGAGGGCGAAGAAGAGATCGGCAGCCCGCATCTTGGCTCGTTTGCCGCCGCGAATCAAGATCTGATCAGCGCCGACGCCTGCCTCTGGGAGGCGGGGTATTGCGATGAAGATCGCACGCTCTCGCTGTACGCCGGGCTCAAAGGCATGCTCTACGTCGAGCTGCGGGTGCGCGGCGTCGCCTTCGATCTGCACTCCAGCACCGCGCCGCTCGCGCCCAACGCGGCCTGGCGTCTGGTCCAGGCGCTCAACAGCCTGCGCGATCCCGCTGGCCGCGTACACATCCCCGGCTTTTACGACGCCGTGCAGCCGCCGACCGAGCGCGAGCGTGAGCTGATGCGCGTCTTTCCGGTCGATGTCGAGTCCTTGCGGCAGCTCTGGGGCGTCGAGCGTGTGCTTGGCCCCGACGCCGACGCGGCTGCGCAGACCGAGCGGCTGCTCTTCGAGCCGACCTGCAACATCTGTGGTCTGTGGAGCGGCTACAGCGGCCCCGGCACCAAGACGGTGCTCCCGGCGACGGCGGGCGCGAAGCTCGATTTTCGGCTGGTGCCGCATCAGGACCCGCAGGTGATTCTGGGGCAACTGCGGCAGCACCTCCACGAGCAAGGCTTTGACGATGTGGAGGTTGTGGAGCTGGAAGGCACCGAGCGTCCGGCGCAAAGCCCGGTCGAGACGCCGCTGATGGATGCGCTGATCCGCTCGGCGCGACAGGTGTACGGCATCGAGCCACGGGTTCAGCCGCGCATGGCCGCGACCGGCCCGATGGAGCAGCTCTGCCAGCGCTATGGCGTCCCCGCGATCGGCGGCGCTGGTGTGGGCTACCTGGGCTCGCGCACGCACGCCCCCGACGAAAACATCCGGCTCGACGATTTTATCCTCGGCATCAAGCATGTCGCCGCGCTGCTCGCCGAGTTCGCCAGCTAACGTACGCAGCCGTCCGGCGATCACCGGGCGGCTGCCGCACGCCTGCGCCTTCCGTAAGCATCACCCGCGCTGTATCCTCCTCTGATCGTCTGCTCAGCGCTCTACAAGCCGTCTCTCATTGCGCTTGCAAGCCAACTGCATTAACTTCAAGAGAGTTGATCGCAGCGTTTGACGGCGCACGCGATGTGCCTGAGTGAGGATAGACCAGCATGAGACGCTCCCTGCTCCTGGTGATGATACTGCTGCTGCTTTCGGCGTGCGGCTCCGGCGGCGCTGGTGTACAGCCCACCTCCGACGCGCTGGAAACGCCCGTGTCATCGCCATTGCCAACCACCACAGCCACGGCCACGGCCACGCCGACCGCGACCGCGACCGCTGTACTGCCGACTCCAACCGCCAGCGCTGCGGCTCAGGCAACGGTGATCTACCAGGCGCTCGGCACCGGCAGCGTCGAGGCGATCGATACCGCCACCGGCAGCCGCATCATCCTAGCCGACCCGACACAGCCGCAGCAGCGCCTCCCGTGGAGCGCCGCGCCCGACGGCAACACCATCGCGGTTATCACCGGGCGCTGGCAGACGAGCGGCGCGGCGACTCAGATCGAGCGGGCGGCGCTCTGGACCGTTGCCGTCAACGGCATGCAGCCTCGCAAGCTGCTCGATCTGGTGCCGACAGGCTTCGGTGATGCGCAGCCCGATCTGCAAATGGTCCTGACCGACGAGCGCTTTCAAACGCTGGCCTGGACGCCCGACGGCCAGACGATTGTGGTGGTATCGGCGCACGAGGGCCAGCTCGATCTGTACGCGGTCGCCGTCGACGGCAGCGGCGCACGACGGCTGACGAACACGCCCGCTCTTGAGTTCCAGCCGTCGCTCTCGCCCGATGGACGCGAGCTATCCTATGGCAGCGCAGCGACCTTCGGCACCGGCGCGGAGTGGAGCAACGTTGGAGCGTGGGCGCAGCCATTGGATGGCGGCGAGCGTCGCGCGATCTCAGGCCAGGACACGAGCGCCACAGCCAGCGCGACGGATGACACCGCCGCAGCAGAGCAGCTCCCAGACGGCGCGCTGCCGGTCGGCTGGAACGGACCCGCGCGCTATTTCTTCGCGCCGCAGGCGGACAATCCGGGCCGCTGGCAGCTCTACCGCCGAGCCGACGGCGCAGACCAGGCGGTCGGCCAGCCGCTCGACGAGCAGCCGGTCAGCCCGCGCCTGATCACCAGCGACACGCCGCTGCCGCTTGTTGTGCCCACGAGCACACCCACGGCGCAACCCGATCCGACGGTCCAGCCGACAGCGCAGCCAACACCGCCGCCAGCGGCCAGCCCCGCATTCGATGAGCTGCGCGGCACGCTGGAGACGCTGATCGCGGAGTGGGCGGGCGAGCACGCCGTCAGCGTCACCGATCTCCAGACAGGCCAAACGATCGCCGTCAACGGAGCGCGGCCACAACTGGCGGCCTGTACCGTCAAAATCGTGATGATGATGGCCGTCGCCCAGGACATCGAGGCCGGTCGCTACACCGAGGCCGAGGTCGACGGGCTGGTCCGCGCGGCCATGGGGCCAAGCTATACGCCACCGGCGCGCGATCTGATTCAGCGCATCGGCGGCGGCGATATTGGCGCGGGCATTCGGCGCATCAACGAGATCATGTGGGGCCTGGGCGCGACCAACTCGATCTTGACGCATCCGCCGGGCTACTTCTGGGAAGAGTACGGCTACGCCGACAGCCACGGCACCAGCGAGAATCGCCTGACAACCGACGATCTGAGTCTGATCCTGAGCAAGCTCTACCGAGGCGAGGCGCTCTCGCCCTGGGCCACCGAGTATGTGCTCAAAAGCATGACGATCGCGCCCGACTGGATGGATCAGCCCTTGCGCGGCCCGCTGCCAGCCGATGCACAGCTCTACCACAAGATCGGCCAGCTCTACGAGCCGGAGAACACCTGGAACGATGCCGGGATCGTCGTGTTCGAGCGCGGCGGGCAGCGCTATGCCTACGTCATCTCGTACCTGGGCAGCTACGGCCCAAGCTGGCAAGATGCCTACGCCCATGCCACGACGCTTTCGGATACGGTCTGGCGCTATTTCAGCGCAGCCTACCCGTAGCGGCAATCTGCCAGCTAGCAGAGCAATCAGTCAGGAAGGGCATCCTCAAGGATCGCTCTTCTTCGCGCTCCAACCACACGACCGCAGCCGATCGATCCTGAGCGGGTGTAGCCATGAGAGCCGTCAAAGATGAGTATTTTTACTCACGACAAGCCGGTAAAGAAGCATTAACGTCTACCTGCTCAATAGGATCGTCAAACGGAGGAAGTCATGGGCAGGCGATTGCGCATGTTAGCAGGGCTGTTCGTACTGGCCGGGCTGGCCCTAGCACCGGCAAGCTCGACGTTTGCAGGCGAAGGCAAAGGCAATCACGTCGGAACCTACATCGGAAACGATGCGGGCCAGGTCAGCGCGGACGGCTCGAAGATCATCCCCGAAGCCGACCCTGTCTCTGCGAAACAGCAGCGGATTCTGGAGCGCAAACAGGAGCTGTCGACTGAGTACCGCAAGGTCAAGCAGGGCAAGCTCGACGCCAAGGTCCACGAGCAGAACTACCGGCGCTTCCTGGCGGAGATCGGCGAAGATCCGCACCAGCAGGGCGCTGCCCTCGCGGGCGGTTCTGGCATCGGCACGATGGCTGCGGGCTATTCCAGCCGCACGCTCTCGCTGACCCAGGTCGCGCAGATCAACTCGTACTACTGCGGCCCTGCCTCGGCCTACTCGATCCTGGGCGCGCTCGGCAAGTGGACCAGCTACGACGGCGAGAGCCTGAGCCAGTCGATGCTGGCGACACGCAAGTATCTCGAAACCGACTACTGGGGCAACACGCCCTGGTCGGTAGGCAGCAGCCGCCCGTATCCCGAAACGCTCAACTACTGGCGCACCGGCTCCTACTACGGCTACTACGTGGCGGTCGGCACCACGGTGAACGCGGCGACGTTCAAGGACAACATGACCTACGACATCGACCGCAACTGGCCGGTCGGCGGCAACGCCTGGGAAGTCGCAGGCTCGCAAAATCCGCACCTCGTCGGCCACCCCACCAATACCGACATCTTCCACTGGATCGCGATCTACGGCTATGCCAACTGGGGCGACACCACCTATTACGCCGATCCGGCCAGCGGCGCGAGCAGCCTGGGCTGGACCAGCGTGCCGCGCTACGCGGGCATCAGCACCAACACGCTGGCGGTGATCCTGGATGGTCGCGGGTATGTATGGTAGGCCATCGGTCGCCAGGCGATCGTCGTAGTACCACAGGCGAGCGAGGAAATGCGAGATGCATTTCCTCGCTTAAGCTCCTCGCGCTGACCTGGCTGCTCTTGCTGACAAGCTGCGCCAATCCCGCCGAGCCGCCGCCTCAATTCGTCAGGACCACAGAGCGGCCAGCCGCAAACCTGCCAGCGCCATCCGGCACCCCGTCGATCGATCCAGACACACAAGAGCACATGCCGCAAGCCACGCTGCTGCCAGCGCCGGAGGCTGCCCGTACCGCCAACGGCGTCGATCTGGCAAGCGCATGGGGCAGCCAGCTTCAGCGGCAGACGGTGCCCGTCGCGCTCGACGATGACAGGGTATTCGTGCCGATCACCGTAACGCCCGATGGGCAACACCTGATCGGATCGGCTATTGCGCGCCGCTTTGGCACCGAGCCGGGGCGGCTGGTGCTGCTTGAGGTGACAAGCCGGAGAGTCACCGAGATCCGTCATTTGCCGACACCGTTTACCCAGGCGGTTGGCGCTGCCGCCGATCAGCAGTGGATCGTGTGGTCGGAGGCGGCCCAGCAGCCGAACTTCAGCGATTGGACCCTGTATGCCTACAATCGCGCGACCGGCGAGACAAAGCAGGTGGCGGCGGCACCGCTGGATCAGAGCGGCAAGCCCGTCAACGGGCCGTACGTGCTACCACGGCTCGATCGCGGCATTGTCACCTGGGCCGAGGGCATCCCAGGCGCGGTCGATCAATTCGGTATCGCGGTCAAAGCGGCAAATCTGGCCGACGGCACAGTTCAAACCCTGAGCAGCAGCGGCCTCACGCCGACGATCTCCTGGCCGCATGTGGCCTGGGTCGAGATCCAGGCCGAAGAAAGCTCGCAGGTCGAGGGAGCCAAAAAGGGCATTGTCGTCGTCCAAAATCTGGAAAGCGGACAGAAAAAAAGCCTGACGCAGATCGACACGCCGCTCTTCTTCAACCTGCACGGAGATACGATCGTCTGGATCAACGTCACCGGCAAACAGGTCGTCCTGACCGATCTGGCGGAGACGAGCCAGCAGGTGATCGCGCACACCGACGATACGGACGAAACCTTCCAGTTTCCCGCGCTGAACGATCGGCTTGTCACCTGGATCGGCTACAAAAAGGCCCAGGTCTGGGATCGGCTGCAACAACGGCTGGTGACGCTGGAAGACGGCAAAGGCCAGATCACCGAGTTCGTCAACGGACAAACCCTGGTCTGGGCCGCGCCGGGCGACGTATCTGCCGAGCAGCGTCAGGCCGACCGCAGAGCGGGATTACGGCCCAACGACGGCCTGCTGTACGTCGTAAACTCGGCGCAGCTCCCAGAGCGATAAGCCAGATCGCTCCGCGCTCGACGCCGCACACAGACGACGCAAGCAAGCATGGATAGTTGTGCTTGCGCTCGTCACAGGCGATCTGGCTTGCGGCCTCCTCCTGGCGCACGATCTCGCTGTGTGCGGCGGAGGCACGTCAGCGCCGCACGCAATCGCACCGAACAACACCCTGGCCGAATGCTCTTAATCAGCGCGACTGGTGACGATCACGCTTCGCCGCGCTCTTTCGCTGCCTGTTTCCGCATCACCAGCTGCACGGCTGCCGTGCGGTTATTGACGCGCAGCTTGTTGTAGCTGCGATGCAGATGGTTCTGGACCGTGCGGACGCTGAGGCAGAGCTGAGTAGCAACCTCTTGATCGGTCATGCCCTGCCCCACCAGCAGGATGACCTCACGCTCGCGGGGCGTTAGCCTGTCGCCGTGGAGCGAGCGATACTGCATGGCATAGGCGTTTTGCTGATCTGGCTCTACGGGCACATGATCATAGAAGGTTGCGCGATCAACGGACATGTTTGACCTCCCTATTCCGATGAGCAGCATGGGTTTGGATCATACGACGAAGGACACCCAGAAGACGTATATCTTTCTAAGATCTGGCTTATACGATCTGTTAGAAAAGGATGAATTGCCTGACGGTGCAGTAAGCCTTTTACTCTGAACACGGCCATGTGCATCTCTTGAAGCGATTCAATCTACAGTAGCCTGATCTCGATCTAAAAAGCCATCTTATTATGTCATCGTGACGATCACGATCGATCGTGCTGCCTGGTACACGCGGCAGCACAGCTTTCACCACTGTAAGGGTCCAGAAGGGCAACCCTGGGCAGGGCTGCCCTTCTGCTGGTCGCTCGGGCTCTCGTCGCCTAGTTGTTGGCGTCGTGACCGGCGGGCTTGATCGTCGACGTCGTCGCGCCTTCCGGTCGCTCGTAGGGCTTGACCGGCTCAAGGCTAACGGCGACCGACATATACTGATCGACGAACTCCTGCGTTCCCAGGTAGCTCTCGCGGACCACGAGCGCGTTTGTCACCTCGACGGCCTCGTGCTCGCTGATCTGCATCATCTCGTAGGCGGCATGCTTCACGTTGAGATTGCCCAGGACGACATCGGCGGTTTTATCGTCCAGCACCAGCACCACGGCGCGGAACTGGCTTGGATGGTTGGTGAAGCCTTTGCCCACGGCCCACGGATCGGCCTCATCGAGCAGCGTGGTCGGGATCTTGACCGTGCAATTGCTGTTGAACCGAGGCGATGCCACAGACAGGCCATAGACCTCGTTCCACTTGGGATGCGTGGCGCGCAGCGTTTCCATGCGCTCGTTCAGCCGGTTCATGATCGTGCTGCTCTTGCCTTGCAGGGCCGGCGCGACCTGAGCGCACACTTGCAGGCTGGAGCGGTTGCTGACCAGCAGCGGCGAGTCGGTGAGCACTGCCGCCTCGGCGCGCGATCCCGACCAGGCAAAGCCAACCCCTGCAAGCACGACGACGACCATAGCAGCGATATGCAGCATCGTTTGGCGTGTAAGTATTCGTCCCAACATGGATATGTGCTCCTTTATCAGCTACTCAAGCATCTCGACGATGAGGTCAACATTAGGGCATGATGCCGTTTGCCAGCGTGCTCAAGTCGCTGCTGGTCGGGCCTGAGCCGGGATCGGCGCAGCCATAGTATGGGATGTGCATGATGCTGCCGTACTGCATGCAGTGACCCTGGTAGTTGGGATCGCGGAAGCCAACCATGTGCCCGGCCTCGTGGCTGATCAGCTGGCGATAGGCGTACTGGCTCGCGGTCACATGATCCTGATCCAGCCAGCCCACTTCGTTCAGATAATCGTTGTGGCCTTTGCCGCTGGCAACCTCGTTGTAGTGCGAGACGCAGCTAATGCCGTCGCCGCACCACTTGCCGCTGGTCTGGTACTTGTAGGTGCGGAACTGGAACTCGATCCAGCCACGGTCGCCGTTCGACGAATGGTAACAGTCGTACGTGGTGTGATACATATCCAGCTTCCAGCCGCCGGCGCCGTCCCAGTGCGAGGGCTGAGTCAGAACCGCATCATCGACACGGGCGCGCAGCGTGGACGAGGAGAGCGCACCGTCGCCGTCCGCAACCTGGGTGCAGAAATCCTCGTCGACCGAGGAGTGGCCGGTAGCGGCGTAGTGGATTTGCTTGTTATGGAGCCGCGTGGTGCCGCTATCGTAGTGATACGCGCCAACACCAGGCGAATTGATGCTGATGACAAATCCGAGAACCAGCAGCCATGCGAGATTAACCCAGCGTGGTGTTTGACGAACAACGTTCGGCTGAACCTTCATACAGTATTTCTCCCGTTAGTGCTACGAATGGTCTGTCCGTATGCTCGATACAGGGCAACGTGCGAGGAGCTGAGATGCGCGTGTCGAATCCTCCCTTTCGTACAACTATCGACTGGCTAGGAACAAGCTGTTCGGATCGAACGTCAGGCATGCTGATACTTTTTGATGATCGTCTTGTGTATTCGTACTATCCACAGCTTCAATCAAACAGGATATTTTGATTAATTAGGAAACACCAAAGCAAAGAGCGAATCTTTATCATTGCTCTTAGCGCCTTTCATGATCGTGATCAACTGCCAGATAGAATTGCCATCAGACAAATCTGCTAGTGATCAACTGGTTTTGTGCCACGATCACAACAATCATATTTATGTAAGGTAAAGGTACTATGAGGTATTAAAAATTGTTAATCCAGGTGGTATAAGCGTAACGGTTCGTATATATTTTGTAAAGGTAGGGAAATCCCTACTTTTGCGGCTGTGCTGCCCGGCAGCCATGGATCGCGCCCGATGAGCCGCTGCGACTCGGTTGCACAGCAGCCTATGATGGCGGCTGGCTCCATTGGCTACAGTGCCGAACAAAGTGCATTGTGAACTACACGTTCTAAATCTCGTCGCAATTGACGGTTTAAAAGACTTGACAATCGTGCTATACTACGTAACAATAAAGAACTGTTAAGAGCGTGCTCCTTAGCACAGCTACTCGCCTTCGTAACATTTCACAAAACGTTCACCCTCACCGCTCACCAGGATTGAGCTGTACTACGATCACAATCGTGACAACCAAAAAATTAGTGCGCATAGGATTCCTACATCAATTACAGCAGTGGTCCTAACGATCTATCAACGTGTCCCCATCCTGAGTTCATTGTTGGGCTCAAAGGATGCACTCTTGTTCCATGCCATCAACCGCATCATGATGAAGGCCAGTCGATGGGAAAGGAGGTCGGTTAGGTTTCGTCCCTTCTAGCTGTAAGCAAACCCGCCTCTCATAAGCCTACTAACTTGCCCATCCGGGATGTGCGCTAGACAGCTTGTTGACTGAGACTTCACGCGAGTAACCTGTTCAACATGAATTGAGCATATGCTGTCGGTACGCAACAGATCGTCGTAGATCGCGTCGCGCTATTGATTTTGTCTCTTTTCGTCTAACGCATCTGCACCAGTGCAGAATCACGGAGTATGTAGGGAAACACTGATTCTGCATCAGCAGGGGAATGGTTGGGGAGGCGCTGGCCTGACGGCGCGCCAGCAACGTTTATGGCGCTTGAGACACATGATTGATGGTACCGTTCGTGTAGCTGTCGGGCAGTGTTACGTAAGCACTGCGCAGCACGCCAATCTGCCACCCCTTATCTGTGCGCCGGAGATTCGGCACTCTTGGGGCACAGACATACGCAAGAATGGCGCTCCGGGCAGCATCCTGGTCGGGGGAGCCTCAATCACAACACCGCAGAGAACCGACGTACAAGGCCCAGGCTAAGATCCAGCCTGGTCGAGGAGGAATCACATGTACGCCAGTCGTACCTTCCGTTGGAGCACGCTCATGATGATGGCCGTGTTCCTGTTCCCGCTGATCGCATCCGCCAGCCAGCCGACGAAACCGCTGGCGAAGATCGATGCCAAGGTGCTGCAACAAGCTACTGCCAAGAATGAAACCACCTTCTGGGTATTGCTGCGCGAGCAGGCCGATCTCCAGCCTGCCAAGAATATCAAGAGCTGGAAAGATCGCGGCACGTTCGTCGTCGAGCGGCTCCAGGCAACTGCCGAAAAGAGCCAAAGGAACATCCGCTCCCTGCTGCGGGGTCGCAACAAGGATTTCCAGTCCTTCTGGATCGCCAACGCGATTAAGGTGACGGCGGATCAGGCCACGATCAAAGAGCTGGCGGCACAGCCTGAGGTTCAGGAAATTCTGGCCGATGAGCAGCTTCCGGTTCCCGATCCGATCGACGGCAAGGAAGAGCCGCGTCTCGAGGCGATCGAGTGGAACGTCGAGCGTATCGGCGCTTCCCGCGTGTGGACCGATTTCAACGTGCGCGGTGAGGGCATCGTCGTCGCCAACATCGACACGGGCGTGCTGCACACGCACCCGGCGCTGACGAACCAGTATCGCGGTCGGCAGGCCGACGGCACCTTCAACCACAACTACAACTGGCATGATCCGGCCAACGCCTGTAACAACGGACGCACCGCGCCCTGCGACAACAACGGCCACGGCACCCACACCATGGGCACCATCGCCGGCGACGACGGCAACGCCAACCAGATCGGCGTCGCGCCGCGTGTGAAGTGGATCGCCGCCAAAGGCTGCGAGAGCAGCTCGTGCTCGACCTCCTCGCTGCTCTCGTCGGGCCAGTGGATCTTAGCGCCGACCGATCTGAGCGGCCAGAATCCGCGCGCCGACCTGCGGCCCAATGTCGTCAACAACTCGTGGGGCGGCGGCGGCAACAACACCTGGTATCGCGCAACCGTGCAGGCGTGGGTCGCGGCGGGCATCTTCCCGGCCTTCTCCAACGGCAACAGCGGCCCAAGCTGCGCAACCTCCGGCTCGCCCGGCGACTACGCCGAAAGCTACTCGGTGGGCGCGTTCGACATCAACAACAACATCGCCTCGTTCTCCAGCCGTGGCGCTGCAACGCTGGGCGGCATCAAGCCCGACATCGCGGCTCCGGGCGTCAACGTGCGCTCGGCGTGGAACAACGGCGCGTACAACTCGATCAGCGGCACCTCGATGGCCGCGCCGCACCTCGCGGGCGCGGTCGCGCTGATGTGGTCGTCGGCTCCGGCGCTGGTCGGCGACGTCGATGCGACTCGCGCGATCCTCGACCGGACGGCGGTCGACACCTCCGACCTCCAGTGTGGCGGCACGGCGGCCAACAACAACGTCTGGGGCGAGGGCAAGCTCAACGCCTTGGCTGCGGTCGATCAGTCGCCGCGCGGCCCCGTGGGCATGCTCCAGGGCACCGTCACCAACGCGACCTCCGGCGCGCCGATCAGCGGCGTGACGATCCAGGCCGTCGGCCCGTCGACCCGCACCGCGACGACGGACACCACGGGCGCGTACTCGCTGCAACTGCCGGTCGGCGCGTACACCGTATCGACCAGCATCTTCGGCTACCAGAGCGCCAGCGCAAACGCCACGATCAGCGAAGGCGCGGCGACGGTTCAGGACTTCGCGCTGACACCAGCGCCCTCACAGCCGCTCTCCGGCGTCGTCCGCGACACCTTTGGCCTGGCCGTAGCCAATGCCACAGTGACTATCGTCGGCACGCCGATCGCCGCAACGCGCACCGACGCGAATGGCGCGTATAGCTTTGCCAGCGTGCCCGAAGGCGAGTACGACGTGCGCGCCGAGGCGGGCGGCTGCACCACCGCGCAATCCCAGCATGTGATTGTGGACGGTCCCAAGACACTCAACTTCACGCTGGCGCAGCGCTCGGACAGCTTCGGCTACTTCTGCCGCATCGAGAACTTCAACTACATCGAGGCGAGCAACGTGCTGCCGCTGACCGGCGACGACGCCAACCTGCGGGTCGATCTGCCGTTCGCCTTCAACTTCTACGGCCAGGACTACAGCGCGGCGTATGTCGCCACCAACGGCTACCTGAACTTCCTGGCGGCCAACTCCTCGCTGTCGAACGTTGCAATCCCCAGCACGAGCACGCCCAACGGCGCGATCTATCCGTTCTGGGATGACCTCTTCGTGGATGCCTCGTCCAGCGTGCGCACCGAGACGCTAGGCACGTCGCCGAGCCGCCGCTTCGTGATCGAGTGGCGCAACGTTCGCCCGTACGGCGATACGACCCGCCGCATGGACTTCGAGGTTATTCTGCACGAGAACGGGCGCATCCTGACGCAGTATCGCAACCTGGCGAGCGACGGACGCGAGCAGGGCAACTCCGCGACGGTCGGTATCGAGAATGCTACCGGCACAGTCGCGTTGCAGTACTCATTCAACCAGGCCACGCTCAGCAGCGGCCTGGCCGTGCTGTATCGCTTGCCACCGCGCGGCCTCGTTGAGGGCACGATCAGCGACTCCAACGACGGCGCGGGCATCGCCGGAGCGACCGTGCGCGCGCTGCAAAACGGCGCGACGGTCAAGCAGACAACCACCGACGCCAACGGCAGGTATCGGCTGCAACTGCCGGTCGGCGGTTACACCGTCGAGGCATCGGCCACCAACTACACCACCGAGTCGCAGGCGGTGACGATTGGCGAGGACGAGCTGGTGACGCAGGATCTCGTGCTGCACACGGCCCGCGCCAGCGTCAGCCCCAGGGAGCTTGAGGTCATCATTCCGGCAGGTCAGAGCCGCACCAAGCTGCTCTCGCTCTCCAACACCGGTGATCGCGATCTGAACTGGTCGATCAGCTCCGATGCCGCGTGGCTGTCGGCTAGCCCGACCAGCGGCTCGCTCGCTCCGAGCGCGTCCAGCAAGATCGCGGTCACGCTGAGCGCCGCCGATCTGCAAGCGGGCGTCTACAACGGCACGCTGACGATCACGAGCAACAGCGGTCGCCAGCCCTCGCTGCTGGTCGCCGTCCGGCTGATCGTTCCGGCCTACCGCCAGGGCGTCAACAGCGGCGGCGGCAGCTACACCGACGGCTCAGGCGATGCCTGGGATGCCGACCGGCTGTACAGCGCGGGCGGCTGGGGCCACGTCTATAAGAGCGGCGGCGTCGACACCACCAACAGCGCCATCGCCAACACCGAGGACGATGCGCTCTACCAGAACTCGCGGCGCGGCACGAACGAGTACCGCTTCGACAACGTGCCCAACGGCGTCTATCAGGTCGAGCTGCGCTTCGCCGAGATCAAGCCGCTCAACGGCAACAAGCGGATCTTCGACGTGACGATCGAAGAGCAGCCCACGCTGGTGGCGTATGACATCACCGGACGGGTGGGCAACTACGCCGCCGACGATCACAGCTTCCTGGTGACTGTGACCGACGGGCAGCTCAACATCCGCGTGGCAACCCGCCGTGGCTACGGCGAGGCCGTCATCAACGCGCTGCGCGTCACACAGCGCCCGGACAAATAAGCTCGTCTAACATCGGATAGCAGGAGGCCCCGCGTCATGCGGGGCCTCGGCTTTTGTGTGGGAGGGTTTTATGATTGGACCGTAGGTGTACGGCGTGTCGTGCTCAGGGCATGATGCTAAACCTTACAAAATAATCGGGATCAAACGGTTGGGGCACGGCGGCGCGAGCACCAGCACCGCAGGCACCCGCTCCGGCGCTGCCAGGCGCAGCAGCCCGTAGCCGATCCCGGCCAGCCCGGTCATCAGGCCCGGCGACTCGACGCCCAGCGGGATACCGGAGAGCCAGCCGTTGGCATCGATGCTTTCGACGATCATCGACGCGAGCCGCCGCGTCTCGGCCTGCCAGTGCGGATCGACCAGCTTCTCGCCAGCATGGAGCAGCAGCTCAAGATTGCCGAGATCGCCGTGGCAGAGCGAGTGATTCAGGCCGAAGCCATGCTGACGAGTGGCGTGCAGCGCCGCCTCGATCTCACCGCGCAGCGCGGCATCGTCAAGATGGGGCAGCAGGTGCAGGCGCGACAGCCCGATGCCGGGAGCGCCGTGGCACCAGGCCAGCATAAACCGCGCGCCCGGCTCCTCGGTTTGATCGGGCGCTTTCTTGACGCGCATATCGGGCCAGTTGCCGCGCTCAGGCACGAACAGGCTGCGCTCATAGGCCAGCGCGTCGAGTGCCGCCGCACGAAAGCGCTCCGCGCCGCTTGACAGCGCCAGCTCGTGCAGCGCGAGCGCGATGCCCGCCGCGCCATGCGAGAAGCCTGCCATCGGCTGCGCGGCCATCTGCGGCACAGGCCAGCCGATGCCCCGCTCCATCGGCTGCGCGGCGGCTAGCAGATGATCGCCGCACTGCACCGCCACGGCCAGCGCCCGCTCGGAGCCGGTGCAGCGGTGCAGGCCGAGCAGCGCCGGAATCGCACCAGCCGCGCCCGATATGATGTCGAAGTGCGTATCGCCGTCGAGCAACCGCGCCACCTCGGCGACCAGCGCCTCCGCCTCAGCCAGCAGCTCCGGCTGCGACCACAGCACGCCCAGGTGGGTCAGAGTGTAGATGATGCCGCCCCAGCCGTTGAAGCCGCCGATCAGCGTGATCGACGACCGATCGCGCTCGATCTGACGGCGCAGCGAGGTCAGCGCGGCCTGAGCCAATGCCGTGTAGCGCGGCTCCGCGACGGTCGCGCCCAGATAGCCCAGGAAGAGCGCGACGCCGGGCAGGCCGCCGTACAGATCCACGCTCAGCGGCACCAGCGTCCAGAGGTTGTTGCGCTCAATCGTCAGGCCGATCCAGCTCGCATCATCGTCGCCGCGCAGCGCCAGCGCGTCCAGCCGATCGCCGACCGCCCGCGCCGCCGCCACCAGCCGATCGCGCTCGACCGGCTGGTGCGACTCGGCCAGGTGGTAGTGCGGGCGCTGATCTTGATCGAGGTTGATTGCCAGCGTTGCCAGCGAGGCGCGAACGAACCAGAGCTGCTGCTTCAGATCGTCCTCGCTCATCTGCCGAAGGCGGCGACGCACCAGCGCCAGGCCCGGCTCGTCGAAGAACTCGGCGATGCACTCGTCGGCGCTGCTCCAGACATCGCGCGAGTCGGGACGCGATGTAAACATCGGAATATCACCGCGCAGCAGATCGTCGCGCTCGGCGGCGATCAGCCGCGTGAGATACGGTCGCTGGTCCGCTCCCACCCACAGCCGATCGAAGTGGCGGTCACGATCGAGCGCGCTGCGCAGCAGATCGGGGTGGAAGCTTTCACGCAGCAGCAGGGCGTAGGTGCGCGTCGGACGCATGATGATTCGTATTTCGTCGTGCGCAAAGCGAGCCAGCGAGCCGTCGTCGGCCAGCAGCGCGGCGCGCTCCTGAAGCAGCAGGCGATACATCGCCGTAAATCCCGCGACGATCGCATCGGTGTACTCCAGCAGGTCCACATGCGCCCCGTTCAACGAGGGCCGATTATGGCCGCCCTGCATCGCCATGCGCTTGCGCGCCAGGCGCATCTCATCGGTGCCGACGCCCTCCCAGTAGGGCATCGCGAAGGGCGAGAGCTGACCGGCGGCAGATCCAAGCCCGCTCAGATCGACGCCTTCCGCCTCGTCGTTGCCCCACAGCCGGTACGGCAGCAGCCCGACGCGCAGCACCGATCGGGCCATCGTATCGCCCGCCAGCTCATCGGACTGTCGCAGATCCAGGCCGCCGGAGCGCGGATGAAACAACGACTCGAGATCGATCAGCACGGGATGCTCACCGGCGGCGATCAGATTCTCGAAGTGAAAATCAGTCGCTTCCAGGCCATACAGCAGCGCCAGATACGCGCCCTGGCGCTCGTAAAAGCGGCGGATCTCTTCGACGGTGGAGCAGCCAGCGGCGGCGACATACTCGACCCAGCCATAGCGCTGGCGGTCGAGCACCCGCAGCGTGCGAAACGGCGGATGCGTCCCGCGCCGGTTGAGCCATGTCAGCAACTCCTGAAAATGCACATCGACCGCCATCGAGCGCGGCTTGTACACAAGCTCAAAGCCCGACGCGAAGGTCGCGATCAGCACGGCGCGACCGCCGCGATGCCGATCGCCAGCGCCGCCGTCGATCTGCGTCAGCGTGCCCGGATCGCGATCCGAGCAGAAGGTAGCGCGAATCGCGGACCAGTCGGCGCAGAGCCGCTCCAAAAATTCCAGGTTGACGGCGACCCAGGTGTTGATCCGGAGGATGAGCTGACGCGCCAGCACCGCGTACTCGCGCAGCAGCGGCAGCACGCTGTCGTGCTGCTGAAGACGCTCAAGAAAGCTTTGAAAGCGCTCGTTGGCCGTATCACCTCGCAGCCCGCCTTGCAGCCGGGCCACGTTCAGCTCCAGCACCAGCGTGCGGCTGATCATCGAGATAAGCTGCGTCGGAAGCTGCGCGTAGAGCGCGGCCTCGATCGCGCCAGGATCGAACGGCAGGACAGCATGGGCTGCTGCCAGCGCCGCAATCCCCGCGCGCAGCCGGTGGCGGCCCTGGCGGATCAGCGGCTCGATCGCGATCAGAAAACGGGCCGAGTCCTGGCTTTGTAGCGCTGCGGGAAGCTCGACCGGCTCGGAGGCTGCGCCCGGCATGTATGCCTGGGCAAGCTGAAGCAGCCACGCCGGAGGATCGGCGCAGCGGTCGCGCACGGCGGTGATCGGCTCGCCCAGCAAGCAGCGCAGATCGTCCTCGTCGATGCCATCCAGCGCCAATCGCTCCGCAAAAAGCGTCTCGTCGGCAAACGGCGATTGCGACCGCCAGCGCTGCAAGCGGCGCTCGGCAAGCTCGGCCTTGACCTCGGCGGATGCGCTGGCCTGTGCTGCGCGCCGCGCCGCGATGCGCTCGGCCAGCGTCAGCGCGTGATACCAGTCGGGATCTTGAAAC
The DNA here is from genome assembly GCA_036374795.1 of Herpetosiphonaceae bacterium. Classification (NCBI taxonomy): domain Bacteria; kingdom Bacillati; phylum Chloroflexota; class Chloroflexia; order Herpetosiphonales; family Herpetosiphonaceae; species Herpetosiphonaceae bacterium. Next base: position 18,788 of record DASUTC010000342.1, on the reverse strand, counting down.
CAGGATTGACTCACGTTGACTCCTCGACGATGCCGGTGAAGTGATAGGTGAAGTGATAATCGACGCGCATGGCAGTGCTCTACCATGCGCGCCAGTCGCGGCGATCAACTGACCTTACGCGCAAACATAGTCCGTACAGGTTTCCCTGCGGCAGTATGATGAGCACGCGCGCCAATCTTCGGTATCGCAGCCGCCCGCTGCCAGGCCCAGCTCTTCGTCGGTCAGCTCGACCAGCCCGGCGGGATGCTCCGGCAGCGCCGCGCGCTCCGTCTCGCTCAGGCTCGCGCGATACTCTTCGTCTTTCCAGGCGCGGATGATGTTTTCGATCGACATGGGGTTGCTCCCTCGCGCGGTACAGCGCGTGATTCAGAAGAAACACGTGGCACAGCCCGGCTTACGCTAGCAGGCGCCGTCCGTGCAGGTTTCAACTCGGCAGAACGACGAGCATGCCCGCCAGTCGCGGGTATCGCAGCCGCCCGCCGCCAGATCCAGCTCTTCATCGGTCAGCTCGACCAGCCCGGCGGGATGCTCCGGCAGCGCCGCGCGCTCCGTCTCGCTCAGGCTCGCGCGATACTCCTCGTCTTTCCAGGCGCGGATGATGTTTTCGATCGACATGGGGTTGCTCCTTGTTGTGCTATGCAATGACTTCAACGATGATCGATCCGACGGAAAAGCCCTAGCAGCAATCGGTCGAAATGACGGTGCAGACGACCAGATCGTTGGGATTACCACCGGCGACGACACCCAGATCCTCATCGGCGAGCTCGACCAGCCCGGCGGGATGCTCCGGCAATGCCACGCGCTCCGTCTCGCTCAGGCTCGCGCGATACTCCTCGTCTTTCCAGGCGCGGATGATGTTTTCGATCGACATGGGGTTGCTCCATAGGGCTTGACAAGCGTCGTTGATTGCCGGCTTCGACCTTCCGCAGCAAGGCCGAATCACGGACGAACGGGGCTACTCGATTGATTCCCGCTGGTGGAGCTAGGACTCGACCGGGCAGGTGTACCAGGTGCCGGTCCACGCGCCGCCCGCCGCCAGATCCAGCTCTTCATCGGTCAGCTCGACCAGCCCGGCGGGATGCTCCGGCAGCGCCGCGCGCTCCGTCTCGCTCAGGCTCGCGCGATACTCCTCGTCTTTCCAGGCGCGAATGATGTCTACGTTGGACATGCATACCTCCTTATTGCTGTGTACGATGTATGGTCACGGCCTGCTGCGGACAGGCCGGAAGACCCAAAAGGTTATACGCCGGGAGCGCGGACATGCGGCTCAGCCGCCTCCGGCTGCTGGCCCTGCGCCAGCGCGGTGTAGTAGCCGCCACGCGCCAGCAATTCGGCGTGCGTTCCGCGCTCGACGATCGTGCCCTGGTCCAGCACCAGGATCAGATCGGCGTTACGGATCGTGCTCAGGCGATGGGCGATCACGATCCGTGTGCAGCGCAGCGCGCTCAGATTGCAATCGACCTGCGACTCGGTCAGTACGTCGAGATGGCTGGTTGCCTCGTCCAGCACGAGCACGGCGGGATCGTGGGCCAGCGCGCGGGCAATCGCGAGGCGCTGGCGCTGACCGCCTGACAGGCCGTTGCCGCCCTCGGTGATCAACGTCTCGTAGCGCATCGGCAGCGCCATGATCTCATCGTGGAGCGCCGCCCGCCGCGCCGCCGCGATCACCTCTTCGAGGCCGATGCTCGGATCGTTGAAGGCAATGTTGTGCCGGATCGAGCCGCTGAAGATGAAAGAGTCTTGCAGCACGACGCCAAACTGGTTGCGCAGCGAGCGGTAGTTGAGGCGCTGCAACGGGATGCCATCGTACAAGATCTCGCCGCCGGTCGGCGGGTAGAGGCCAATCAGCAGCATCGCCAGGGTGGTCTTGCCCGACCCGGTGCGCCCGACCAGCGCGACTTTCTGGCCGCGCTCGATCGTCACCGAAATATCCCGCAAGACGGGCGGGCCGCTGCGATCGTACTGGAACTGCACGCCGCGCACGTCGATCCGACCCGTGAGACGCGGCGCGATCTGGACCGCCTGAACATCCTGCTCAGGCTCGGCCTCGATCACATCGGCGATGCGCTCCAGGTGCGCGCCGACCAGTTGCAACTGCCGCCCCGTCGACACCAGCGAGGCCAGCGGCGTGAGAAACGCGATCGCGAGCGTGTTCAGCGCCAGCATCGTGCCGAGCGTCAGCGTGCCGTCGAGCACGCGCGCCGCGCCGAACCACAGCAGGATCAGCGGCGCGAGCGTCCTGAGCGTCATCATCGCCGTATCGACGATCGCCGACAGATGATTGCGCCGCACGGCGATATTCAGATGGCTCCAGAACAGATTGGACCAGTGATCGAGCGCGCGCTCTTCGACGCCTGCGGCCTTCAGCGCGGCGATGCCCTTGAGCGCCTCGACCAGATAGCTCTGCGACTCGGCCTCGGCGTAGAGGTCGCGCTGCATCAGGCGATGCATCCAGGGCGTCGTGCCGAGCAGCGTCGCGATCTGAAGCAGGCCGATCGCTAGCACCAGCAGCCCAAACGATGGAGCCTGCGCCAGCAGGATCGCCAGATAGACCACCACCAGGCTGCTATCCAGCAGCATCGAGAGCGTCTGGCTGGTCAGCGTCTCGCGGATCAGCGCGTTACTGCCGAGACGCATCAGCAGATCGCCGCTGGTGCGCTGCTGAAAGAACTGAAATGGCAGCGTCAGCAGATGCTCGAAAAACCCAAGCATCAGCCGCGAGTCGAGGCGCGTCTGGACGTAGAGCAGCAGCGCGGCGCGCAAGTAGCCGACCACAAGCTGCGCCAGCACCAGAAAGACGATGCCGATGCCCAGGATCGACATGACATCAGCGATGCGCAGGGGCAGGATCGTATCGACGAGCGCCCTGGTGAGCGCGGGCACCGTCAGCCCCAGCGCTTGCAGCAGCAGCGAAACCGCGAGGATCTGGAACAGCACGCCCGCGATGCCGGGGATCTGAAACAGATGCCTGACATAGCCACGCCATGACGTGCGCGGCGCTCCCCGGCGCTGCGCGAACTGCACGCCTGGCTCGAAGGTCAGCGCCACGCCCGTAAAGTGCTCATCGAACTCGGCTGCCGTCAGGCGGCAGCGCCCTAGCGCCGGATCGACGATCTCCACCGTGCGTGGCGTCCAGCGCTCGACCACCACGAAATGTTTGAAGTCCCAGTGGACGATCGCCGGGAGCGGCACGTGCTCGAACGCCGCCGGTTCGAGCGAGTACGCCTTGACGCGCAGGCCAAATTGTCGCGCCACTTTTGCCAGCGTCAGCGCAGTTGTGCCGTCGCGGCCAATCGCGCACAGATCGCGGCACTCGGCCACGCGCGTCTGCCGCCCGTAGTAGCTCAGGATCATCGCGAGACACGCCGCGCCGCACTCGACCGCGCTCAACTGCAACAAGACCGGCACCCGTCGCCGTCCCAGGCGGCTCGTATGGGCGCGCAGCTTACGGAGCAGGCCCATGCTCGGTTCCCGATCGTTGCTCGCCATGCGCTAGGCCCCCAGCAGCGGGCCGAAGACCGGCAGAAAGGACAGCACTCGCCGCGATCCGACAGCGGTATCGATCCGATAGCGGCTGCCGATGTAGGCCGCAGCGGGCAGATCCGATGGCAGATCAAGCCGTGCCAGCGCCACCGCCGACGGTCGATCGGCAGAGTGGGCCACGCCCTCGTGCCACGCATAGCGCCGCTGGATCTCGGCGGGACTCGTGATCGTCGGCTCGATGGAGATGAGCGCGCCGGTGATCGGCTGGCTGGCCCGATCGGCAGAGGTGACGACCACCGACTGTCCGGGGCGCAACCGGGGCAGTGTGTCGGGCGGCAGAAGCACCACCGCCGTCACAGCATGGCCGCTGCTGGCCGCTTCGAGCACGACCGCCCGACCGGAGGCATAGATCGGCACCTGGACGAGCCATGCCGCTCCGGCGCTGCCGACGAGGCATGCAGCCAGCAGCCAGAGCCAGAGAAAGGTGCGTGGAGCGATCAGCCGGGGTAATACCGCTTGATCGCTGCGCTCCGCGTAGCGACGCACGGCGTCGGCGCGAAAGATCGGGCGTGGAGGCTGGCTCATAGCTTTTGGATCGCGGATCGTTGCATGCGGATGATGGATGCTCCCGTCCCAAAGGCACGTGCCAGAGCTTTGGCTACAGCCTGGCGGTGGAACGTGTCGTCTGGGAGCGCGGGATCGAGATGCGCAAGGCCGGATGGCTGTGTGCCACTACGCGGCGGCAATAGACAGCGACGAATGGGTGTAGTATTTTACAAGTCTTTGACATTGTACATGAGATACGAGGCCGGGTCAAGCCAGACGCGGCCCGCGATTCGCACATCTATTCGGTGGATCGTGAGCGGATCGAGCCGGGATACTGACCGAATGAACGAGCCGAAATTACTCCAATCTCGGCTATTGTATTTCGAGCACATTTGTGATAGCCTGTAGCACAGCTATGCCTGCCCCCCTGTTGATAGCGATGCGCGCAGCTCGCTCAGGATCGCCTGATTCGATCCGCACTGCTCTGTAACCCGTCAGACGATAACGACCCGGCCAGATCCGATGCAACGCTGACCCCGCACCATGGCAGCATCGGCAGGCGGCGCACGGCGACATGGTCGCAGCCAGCATAGAGGCCCCTACATCCTATCTTGCATCGCGCGGTCGCTTCCGATGACAGAGATCGGCTTAGACTCTTATTATGTCAAGATCAAGCCCCACATGCGGGGTTTCTGCCACGATCCGGTGGCGACGCACACCTCCTGAACTACATCAGCGCTACACGAAGGCCAACGTAGTACAAAGCTGGAGGGCTTTTGTATGCCGACGATCAATGTCCTCTACTGGAACATCCAAAATTTTGGCATCATGCCCGGGAGCGGCTACAAAAACAGCTATGATCCGCTCTGCGGCTTCATCGCCGCCGTCGCCGATCTGGTCCAGGCCGATATTATCTGCATCCAGGAGCTGCGGCAGGCCGCGATCCTGAACAACGACCTGCAACGGCTCCAGCGGGAGCTGTGCGCGCTGCCCGCGCCGCGCAACAACTGGTACTACGACTGGATCAAGGGCGCGGTCGGCACCGACGGGGCGGTTGCCGTCGCTCCCTTCAACCTGGCGGCTCACCTGGATTGGGACTCCGCGCACTACGAAGGCTACGCGATCTTCTGGAATCAGAACCTTGCCAAGTTCAAGGTCCAGGCCTCCCCGCCGATCACCACACCAGCCGGAGGCGGCCCCTTTGCCAACAGCCAGTCGCAGACAGTGCGTGGGCGCGGCAGCGTTGTTTTTGGCGCGCCGCCCGCCGTGCCGCTCTTCGGCATAGGCGTACCGGCAGGCGGCATTGTCGTGCCCCCAAATCCGGCCTTTACGTTGCCAGTCGGCACTACCGCGCCCGGCGGAGCAGGCATCAACAACGGCGGCCCGATGGGTCCGGTGGTGCTGGCCGCAGGCGCGGTGCTCGGAGCGGCAGCCAACGTCAACGGCGGCACGGTCTTGCCCGTGGGCACGCTCATCGGCGCTGCCGGGGTCCAGCTCACGGCCCCGTTCATGAACATCAACCCGGTGGTAATCCCCGGCAACTACACGCTGACGGAGCCGCTGACGCTGCCAGCGCCCGGATCGGTCGTCGTTCCTGAGTACGGCTTAAGCCTGGTGCTCATGGGCCGCGACACACGCGGCGGTGGCGTCAATCCGGCTACTCTTAACGGCGACGTCAGCGGCGCGACCGCCAACTTCAATCCTGCTGCCGCCCACCCCTGGCAATATCTGTACTTTACGCGCGGAGCGGGAATGCCCGCCGCGATGCGCGGGTGCAGACGACCGTCGTATATCACGATCGACGTGAACCGCAACCCGCCCGTAGCGGCAGCGCAGCGCCTCGTGCCGGTGATCATGTACCACGCGCCGTCGGCGGCTCCGGCCTCGTCGTCGGGCATGCAGCGGGCAGCCTACTCGCGCGAGCTGTACCAGGCGTACGATCCGGGTGCCGCAGGCTGGATCAACAACACCTTTGCCGTGCTTGGCGGCGACTTCAACGTTGCGACCGACTCGGTGGCCTATGCCTACAACGCTTTTTTGCAAGGCTTCGGGCTGGGCGGCGCGAACTGTGTGGCGCGAGTCTACAACGCCGCGCCCGCGCCGACTCCGGCTATTCCGGCTCCGACCCGCGCCGACAACGTGCTGAATAAATCGACCGCCCAGGTCAACAATCCGCCGGTCGGGGGCGGCCCCGTGATCAACGCGGCGACCAACGCCTATCGGCTGCTGGCGATCGACAACGTCTTCTACCGGGGCTTCGGGGGCGGCCTGGCACCGGCACCCGTGCCCGCCGGGATCTACGATCTGCTCACAGCCGTGACGGGCGCTGCCGCCGCGTTCAATATGCCTGCCGCCAGCATCATGCCCTTCGCCAATATCCCGATCTTCAACCAGCACTGGAATATTGCCTGGGGTCTTGCGCCCGGCCCCGGCCCGGCTACGCCCAATATTCAGAGCATTAACAACTTTGTCTTCGATCTGGGCGGCGGGCTTTTTGCGGGAGCGGGAGCCGTCCCACCGGCGCGGAGAGCGGCAGAGTTTGTTCACCTGTGCGTCAGCGACCATCTGCCCGTGCTCTTTACGATGAACCTGTGAGGCCTTGATGAACGGAAGCGATATTAAGAACAAGATCGATCCGTATGCTCCGGGCGGTCACTTGACGCTGGATACCACCAACACGCTCGGCTCTCCGGGCATCAATACGCTGCTCGGCAGCTTCTTCGGCGGCAAGCTGGTCGCCACACTGGGCGATCCGCAGATCGGTACGAGCAATGTAGTCTACCCCAGCGCCGCGCTCGCAACCCAGGGCTTCGCGCTCTACGGGAAGCAGACGACGATCCCGGCGACGATCACGTTTTACGCCGACAGCAGCAGCGTGATCCAGTGCACCGTGCAGGCGAACATCCCTGATCCCTATGGCTTCGGCGATAGCTTTCCGGTCGTCGCCGGTCTGACGAGCAATCCGATCAACAGCCTCGGCCTGTCGAAGCCCGTCTACACGCTGGACTCAACCTTCGCCGCCAGCACCACCCGCTTCCAGTCGAGCATCCTGACGAATGCCGGGCTGCTCCAGATGCTCGCCGCGATCCTGGGCCAGAATCTGACGATCAGCGGGGACGTGCCCATCACTGAGGTCAGCGGCAGCTTCTATCCTGAGTTCAACGTGCAGAGCAGCGCCATCAAGTCGCCGTCGATCAGCGGCTTTGAGCTGGATCTGTTCTTCAACGTGCGGAGCAAGCTGTTTCAGGATCAAACGCAGGGCGGCGCTGCCCGGCTGCTGACCAGCATCGATATAACCACGGAGCTGATAACGCCCGCGCTGACGCTGCCGATTGTGATCTCGATGACCGACAGCAACCAGACGATCTTGCCGGTGCGCCTCGATCTGACCAAGCCAGCGCCCTCGATCTCCAGCCTGGATCAGATCTCCGGCCTGACCAAGAGCGGCAGCCCGGCCAGCCAGATCAGCGCCGACACGCCGATCGGCACCCTCTCGCTGGACAGCCTCAGCTTTGTGCTGGATACGCAGAGCAGGCAGATCACCGACCTGCAAATCGGCATTCACCTGGGCACCAATTGGACGATCGTCGATAACATCCTGGCGCTCAATGGCCTAACCGCCGTCTTCCAGATCCCATCGCCGCTCAACCCCGATCCCAAGCAGATCTCGGCGACCGTCACCGCGCAGCTTCAGGTCGTCACCGCCGCGATCGACGCCTACATCCAGTATCCCGACAAGGTCGTCGGCGCGCAGCTTGCCTACGGCAGCGTGATCGACATCAACGACTTCATCCAGACCTTTGCCAGGGGTGTCACACTGCCGGGCAATAGCGATCTCCAGATCTACGAGCTGGACCTGTTCGCCAATATCGACCAAAAATCGTACGGGCTATCCTGCCAGGCGATCGGCACGCTGACGGTGATCCCGAACTTTGTCATCGAGCAGCTTAGCTTTTCGGTCGAGTACTCCGGCGGCAGCGTCTCGCTGGCCTTTGGCTGTTTATTCGCCATCGCCGACGCCCAGTTGTATCTGGCGGTCAGCGAAACCGACGCCGTCTGGACCTTTTCGGGCGGCACCTACCAGCAGCAGAACATCAATCTCTCCGACCTGGTGGCCGATCTGCTGAAGATCTTCGGCGTGCAACTGCCCGGCGATCTGCCCAAGATCATCCTCAGCAAGCTGGAGCTACAACAGTACGAGACGAAGTACAGCTCGTTCTCGTTTCAGGCGGCGATCGGCTACTTCAACGAGGACGATCCAATTCTGAAGAAGATCACCGGCGCATGCACCATCGCGCGCGACCAGCAGGGCGCGTGGTCGGGGAGCGTTACCGGAACGATCGAGATCGGGCAAAATCTCTTCACCGTCGAGTACGATTTCAAGAGCAGCCAGCAGCTCACGCTCTCCTGGCAGGCGACCGGCACGGAGACGTTTGGCATCGCGTCGCTCTGCGATCTGATCGGAGCCAAGCCGCCGGATATTCCGCCGGGGCTCGATCTTGGCCTCAAGCGCGCCTCGATCAGCTACAACCTGACCAGCAAACAGCTCACGCTGGCGGCGACCTCGGTCAACTACGGCCAGGCCGTCTTCGTCATGACCACGGTCCAGCAGAAGACGGTGTATGTCTTCGGCGTGGATGTGCCGCTGCATGTCACCCTGGCCGACATTCCGCTGGTCGGCGGCGAGCTGCCCGACGCCGATCAGCTCGGCATCAACGACATCGGCTTCTGGCTGCTCTCGGATACGCTGCTCAAGGCCGGCGTCGAGCAGGTCAACACGGCGATTAACGCGATCCCCGGCGGCGGCTATCCCACGCTGCCCGACCGCGATCTGACCTCGACGATTACGCTGCAAGGCTCGCTGCTGCTCGGCAAGGATAGCGTCGCGCTCGACCTGACGATCGGCGGCTCGACGCAGCCCGTCAGTGGCGGCGGCGGCACGAACGTCCTGGCGACCAGCGCTAGCACGAGCACGACCGCCCTGGCGACCACGGGCGCTGCGGCTGCCGCGCCGCCCGCCGACAACACCAAGTGGTTCAACGTCCAGAAGACCTTCGGCATCTTCTCCTTCAAGCGCATCGGCATTCTCTACCAGGACGACGGCACGCTCTTTATCGTGCTCGACTCGGCGATCGTGCTGGGGCCGCTGACCTTCTCGATGGACGGACTCGCGCTCGGCTCGCCGCTGACCCACTTTTCGCCCGCGTTCCATCTCAGCGGCCTCGGCCTGGCCTACAACCAGCCGCCGCTGGAGATCATGGGCGCGTTCTTCGCCGTTCCCGCCAAGCAGCTCGCCCCCGACACCGCCTACCAGTACGATGGCCTGGCCGTGATCAAAGCCTCCCAGTTCAGCTTCTCCGCCATCGGCTCGTATGCCCAGCTTGCCAGCTCCGGCGAGCCATCGCTCTTCGTCTTTGCGCAGGTCGAGGGAGCCTTCGGCGGACCGCCCGCCTTTTTCATCACCGGGATCATGGCGGGCTTCGGCTACAATCGCGCGCTCCAGATCCCGGCTCAGGATGAGGTCTTTGGCTTTCCACTGCTGGTGCTGGCTCAGCCGCCCGCGCCCGGCCAGCCGATCGCGGAGCAAGATCCCTCGCATGTGCTGGACATTCTGGAAGGCCGCCAGCCGATCAAGCAGGGCGGCACGCCCAAAGCCTGGATCGCCCCGCAGCACGGCGAGTACTGGCTCGCGCTCGGCATCGAGTTCACCTCCTTCAAGCTGGTCAACTCCAAGGCGCTGCTGATCGCCCAGTTCGGCACCGAGTTCGCGCTGACGCTGCTCGGCCTCGCCACGATGCGCCTGCCGCAGGGCGCGTCCGACGCGCTAACCTATGCCTATGTCGAGCTACAGCTTGAGGCCACGCTCAAGCCGCAGGAGGGCATCTTTGGCCTGACGGCGGTGCTCAGCCCCAACTCGTATGTGATCGCCCCGGCCTGTCATCTGACCGGCGGCTTTGCCTTCTTTATCTGGTTCGGTCCCAATCCCAACGCCGGGCAGTTCGTGATCACGCTCGGCGGCTACCATCCCGCCTTCTCGCCGCCGTCGTACTTCCCGCAGGAGCCGCGCCTGGGCTTCAACTGGGCGGTCAGCGATCTGGTGACGATCAAAGGCGAGGCCTACTTCGCGCTGACCACCTCCTGCGTGATGGCGGGCGGCGGCCTGCAAGTGCTGTTTCATTCCGGCAACCTGCGCGCCTGGTTCACCGCGCAGGCCGATCTGCTGATCTCGTGGCGTCCCTTCTTCTTCATGGCCTCGATCGAGGTCAGCATCGGCGTCTCCTACAAGCTCGATCTGGGCTTCGTCAGCAAGACGCTCTCGCTCTCGCTCGGCGCTTCCGTCAAGCTGTGGGGACCGCCGACCGGCGGCACCGTGCGTGTCCATCTGTGGGTCGTCTCGTTCACCGTGGCCTTCGGCTCGGACAACGCCGGGCAGGCCAACACGCCGCTGCCCTGGCCCGAGTTTCAAAACCTGCTGCCCCCACAGAACGATGTGTGCAAGATCACGGCGGGCAATGGCCTGCAAAAGTCGATCGACGACACAACGCAGCCGGGCGCGAAGGTCTGGGTGGTGCGCGCCACGAGCTTCAGCTTCGCCACCGAGTCGGCGATCCCGGCCAGCCAGGTGACGTACGGCAGCGCCGGGACGAATGCGGCAGCGAGTCAGAACGTCGATACCGGCTTTACGCTCAACATCCGCCCGATGAACACGCAGAGCGCGCCCTCGACGCACGCGATCACGATCCAGAACCGCGACGACGGCAGCTATGTCGATGTCTCGACTTGGAGCCCGACCATCGCCAAGCGCAATATGCCGGAGTCGCTGTGGGGCGCGCCGCTGAAAGACGCCAAGGGCAACTTTACGCAGCTCCCACCGCAGGCCACCGCCAACACGATCGCCAGCGCGCCGGTCGGCAGTGTGATCCAGCTTCCGCCGCCGCAGCTTGGGCCGACGACCGGGCTGGTGACGCTGAGCGAGCTCGCCTACGAGCCGGTGTCGGCGATCGATGGGCAGGCTCCGCTGAACACGACCATGCCGCTCTCACCGGACTATCTGCCGACGTTCAACGACACAACCGTCGGCGCGATCGAGCAGATCATGAGCGGCACGGCGCAGCAGAATCGCACCAGCATTTTCAACGCGCTCACCACCGCGAAGCTCTACAGCGGTCCCAGCGGCGACTTGAGCCAGATGGCGCAGCAGGCCCAGCAGCTCTTCAGCGACTCGCCCTTGCAGGTTTCGTCGGGGTGATCCGATGGAACAAAGGGGCCAGAGACAAACAAAGAACAAAGAACAAAGAACAAAACGAAGGAACCAAGAACCGGGTGCCATGCCGGGGTACCCTTTGGGTCTGGCACCCGGCGCACCAAGAACCGAGGGAAGAACGAAGCACTAGGAATTCTCTGCTCCCCCTCTCCTATCACAATGGGAGAGGGGGTGGCGCGGCAGCGCCGGGGGTGAGGGCCTGAACTTGAAACTTGAAACTTGGAACGCAGGAGTACACGATGACCAACCAGCCTCCTGATATACCGGTCGGCGACATTCAACTGTACGATAACTACATTCCTCCGATGTACAGCGGAGATTATCTGATCACCGTCACGCACACGCTTCAGGGCATCCAGACGGGCGATCCCCATTCGCCGCAGCAGTTTCAGGCTAGCGCGACCCAGCGCTTTGTGGTCAGCGCGCCGCAGTTCACGGTCGATCCGAGCGAGGTGCTCAACATGTACCCGCCCGATGGCAGCCTCGGACAGTTCGCCGATGTGCTGCCGCATGTCGTGCTGACCGAGCCGCTGCTGCCCTGGGAGCGCAAGATGCCCGACCGCGCCGATCCGTGGCTGGCGCTGCTGGTCTTTCAGGAAGACGAGCTGATCGACGACGCGAGCGCGACCAATGGACGGCCCGGCTCGCCCACGCACACGATCACTACGACGGTCGGCGATTTCCTGGGCCTCGGCAGCCAACTGCTGGTCCCGTCGATCACCAAAGAGGACGACATTCCCGACGATCAGGTCTGCACGTACATCAAGCTGAAAACCTCGGTCTTCCAGAGCGTCACGCCGCGACTGGCCGAGATGCCGTTTCTGGCGCATGTGCGTCAGATCAACACCGGCGATAAGTCGATGGACGGCGTCAACGAGCATGGGATCTTCTCGGTGGTGGTGTGCAGCCGCTTCCCGGCGATCGATACGTCGGAGACTAATCCGGTGGCCGTGCGCAACGTGGTCCATCTCGTGTCGATGGAGGGCCTGACCCAATACCTGGTCGACAATCCGGTCTTTACAAAATCGGGCAAAAACGACGGCAGCACGGTCTACGATACGATCGCGCTGCTGTCGCTGGCAAGCTGGACCTTTCAATGCCTGCCCGATCCGCGCGAGAACTTTCAGGGCTTGATGCTCAATCTGCTGGCTCAGGAGTACGACGCGCAGAGCAAGCAGCATCACCCGGCGAATCTGTGGCTGCGCCTGCCGCCGCCCAGCCTCGACACGAGCGTCGCGGCCAATGCCGAGGTCGTCAGGCGCATCGGCGATGGCTACGTCGCGCTGCCGTATCACACGCGCACCGGAGAAGATACGTTCGCCTGGTATCGCGGGCCGCTCGCGCCGCTGCTGCCGACGCCGCTCCAGAAGCCGGGGCCGTTCCTGACCGCCGACGCCGCGCTGATCTACGACAATACCAACGGCATCTTCGACTGTTCGCTGGCGGCGGCCTGGAACATCGGGCGTGGCCTCGCGCTGTCGGATAAGTCCTTCGGGCAGGCGCTGCTCGATTTCCGCCGCCGGGCACATCGGCTGACCGATCAGCTTCAAGATCGGCTGGATCGCGATCACTTCGACACGCCCGACGACATCAGCCAGCTTGCCCAGGACAATCTGCTTCAGACGCAGTTTCTCAACGCGCTGGATACGCAGTTGGTTCAAGACATCGGGACAAAGCCCGTCACGCCGGGCACGCCTCCGGCTCCGCCAGCCGCCGACGATACCGATCCCAAGACCGCCGTCGAGAACTTCCTGGCCGATCCCGGCAATCAGCAGGTGATCGTGCAGATGGTCAAGGACGATCTCGATCCGATCGCCCAATGGCTGGCGCGGCTGCTGCTGCTCTATCCGCTGCCCTTCGACTATCTGGTGCCCGATCCGAACATGCTGCCGATCGAGTCGCTGCGCTTCTTCTACGTCGACGACAACTGGACCGGCGCGCTGCTCGACGGCGCGCAAAGCCTGGGGCTGGAGTCCAGCCGCCAGACCTTCTTCTACCAGATGACCAGCGGGCTGATCGAGGAGGCGGCCTTCGAGGCGGCCAAGGTGCTGCGCGACAGCCTGCGCGGAGTCGATCCGTCGCCCGGTCCTGAGGGCGAGACAGTGATCAGCGGCCTGCTGCTGCGCTCGGCGCTGGTATCGGGCTGGCCCAATCTGTCGGTGCGGCCCTACAACGCCGACAAAGCGCTGCTGAAGATCCTGCGCATGGATCATCTCGCGCCCGACGTGCTGCTGTGCCTGTTCCTGGGCGTTCCCATGCAGATCCAGCTCAGCGAGCCGCAGGAGGGCTTCAGCTTCGGCATCGACGAGCAGGGCGCGGTCGAGCTGCGCAACCTGATGCCGCCGCAGAAATCGGGCGATCCGCTGCTGGGACAGGCGCTCAACAAAACGTTTCAGATCCGCGATCTCTCAGGCCAGCAGGCGCTCTGTATGCGGCCCAACAGCCGCGTGCTGAATCTGGCTCCGGCCTCGGCGGACGGGCTGATCCAGCAGTTGCAGGCGCAGCTCAAAGCCGCAGGACAGCAGCTTAGCAGCTTCGGCCCCGCAGACTTCGCGATCCAGATGGTCAAAGGGCTGGAAGAGCTGATGTTTGATAGCCAGACGAGCTAAGCGAGAACAAAGAACCACGAAACAAAGAACAAATCCGATCGGAATGCTTTGTGCTTTGTTCTTTGCTTGTCTGTTCTGCCAATAAGGAGCAACAACGTGACCACTCCTCTGATCGTGCCTGTGGCGCTGGATGCGCTGGTCGTCAATAGCGCGTTTCAGGGCAAGCAGGGCTTCCGGCAATGGGTCTTCAACTACAAAGCCCTCAGCAATTTCACCAGCCCTGAGCCGGAGCCGACCCAGGGACAGGGCACCTTTAAGCCGCCCGCGCCGGGCGTGTACCTGCACTGGACGCTGCCCGACGCGCTGCGGCACGGGACGCAAGACCCTGCCAGCAGCCAGAGCATCGCGATCGGCTACCCGCCCGTGCCCAATCGCTGGCTGATCGTGCGGCTGAACGGAGCGGGCCAGCGCGCGGCGACCGGCTGGGTGGTCGAGAGCGACTGTCCCAATCCCGACTCGCCCTCGCTCTATCTGGTCGACGCGCAGATCATCCAGATGTGGCTCCAGAGCGCCGATCCCAACCGCAACCAGACGACCTTGCAGCCGAACGCAACGGCGCCGCAGGTTGCCGCGCTCGGCAGAAGCTTTCCGCTGGCGGGCTGGTCCGAGCGCGCCGCGAGCGCGACGTTCCTGACGGCGGTCGCGCCCGGCAATGTCGCCTTCAGCATGTACCAGCCGCACTGCCAGAATATTTTTTCCTTCTACGACGACCTGAGCGGCATCGACAGCGATGTCGTGAGCTATCTGGTTGTCGGGTGGTACTCCAAGGCGCAGGACGATATTCTGGCCGCCTGGCCGCAAAACACCCAGTCGCAAGACCCGTACGGCGATCTGCTCCAAAGCCTGGGCTGGAACGTCGTGGGCGGCTCCGAGACACAGGCCACCAGCAGCCTGTACGAGGGCATGAGCTTCGGCATCCCGTGGTCGCGCAGCGGAGCCGCGCCGCCGACGCCGCTCGACTCGATGCAGAACAACGTGCATGTCGCGATCGGCAACAACACGATCGATGCGTTTACCGCGCTGGTCGCCAAGCAGCTGGCGGACAGCGGCAGCACCGACGCGGCCTTTGTCGATCTGTTGCAGGCGTTCCAGTACGGCCTGCTGCCAGTGATGGAGCAGGTCAACGGCGATGAGCTGCTGCGGCTCCAGATCCACCAGGCGTGGTTCGGCTCCAAGGCGGGCGGCTACCGCTGGACGATCGTGCCCAAACAGTCGGACGGCTCGGCAGCGGTCGATCTCACAGACGACGAGGCCGCCTGGCTGCTGGAGCTGAACAACAACCAGGCAATGCTCGACGACGCGCTCAAGGGGCTGAACAGTCTGCAATGGAATCTGTACGCGACGTGGTGGAAATGGCAAAAAGGCGAGGCCGAGTCGATTATCGTGCCGCCCGACGGCTTCGACTCCGACAAATATAAGCAGGCCGTGCAGCAGGATCTTCCCGCCGCGCTCAGCACGAGGTTGCAGACAATCCAGGGCTTGCTCGCCAAGGTGCCGCAGCCGGTCTACGCTTCCGGCAACACGCCGGAGATGGCGCTCGATCAGGGCATTGCTGCCTTTGCCCAGCAGAAAAATCTCTCCGCCGATAAGCAGCTCAAGGCCATCGCCGCGCCGCGCTACTGGCGCACCGCCGATCCGGCCTTTGTGCTCTCCGGCGTGGAGCCCGCGCCGCTGCCCGATCCAAGCGTGGCGCTCGATTGCCGCCTGGCGACGCATCTGGTGACGGGCTTCATGGCTGGCGGCAAGACTGTGAACGCCGCTGCGGTCGGCGCGGCGCTGCCCACGCTGCCCAACACCTCGGCGCTGCCCGCCGAAGTCGGCGCGCTGCTGCAAGAGTTCTTCTTGCTCGACCCGACCAGCGCCGCCTGCATCGCGAGCGCGAGCGGCGTGTCCGCCGATCAGGTTGCCGCCGTGATGCAGGCCCACGATCCGGCGACGTACCAGGGATCGCTGCCCGCGCTGACGCTCTCGACCTGGAAGCAGCAGCCGTGGACCGCGATGTTCATGGAGTGGCAGGTCGGCTACATCGATATTCCGTACCAGACCAACAGCCAGCCCAACTGGAGCTTCGACGGCAAGGACTATCACTTCAGCGGGCCGTTTCCCGCAGGCGCAACGCCGCAGCAGCGCGTGGTCGGAGGGCGGTCGCTGCTCAGCCCTGAGGCGCAGTTCAACTTTGGCGCGCAGCTCCAACGCTTTCTGGATACATTCGTCAGGAGCAATCCCAACCCGCCCAAGACCGGCGCTGAGCTGCAAGCGCTGTACGATCAGATCGAGGCGCTCGACCACTGGCGCTTCATGTCGCAGGCGCTCACCGGCTTCGGCGATCTGCTGGCGCTGCGCGATACCCGCGCCCAGACCGCGCCCGACTCGTCGATCGCGGGGCAGGTGGGCGATCAGACGCATATGGTGCCCTACATTCCCAACGGCCCGGTCTATGATTTCCTGGGCGTGCGCCAGGGGCAGCTCTTCATTCAAGAGCTGATCGTCTATGATTCGTTCGGGCAGGTGTTGCAGGTCGTCGGCGGCACGGGCACGACCGATCCGCTGAACTACGCGCCGATCCTCGACCAGAGCCTCAAGCTCGATAAGCCAGTGATCCAGCAAAACGCCTTCCGCTTCGCGCAGCTTCCGCCGCGTGTGCTTCAGCACGGTCGGCTGGACTTTCAACTGATCGACGGCGGCGACGACAGCAAGATCATCGGCCTCAGCGCGGGCGCTAATCCGATCGGCGGCTGGGTGCTGCCCAATCACCTCGACAACAGCATCCTGCTCTACGCGCCCGACGGCACCAGCCTGGGCGAGTTCCGCCTGCTCGAAAACGATCAGGGCGGCAAGAGCGCCGCCTGGCAGCCTCCCGCTCACAGCACGATCACGCTCGCCGATGTGGCGCAGCGCGCGCCGCACCTGGCCCAGATGATCGGCGATCCCGGCATCAAAGATCCGGCGGCGTTTCAGACCTTCCTCCAGGTGATCGACGAGACGCTGTGGACGATCGATCCGCTCGGCAATCGCGACGACCAGAACCTTTCGGTGCTGATCGGGCGTCCGCTGGCGCTGGTCCGCGCCCGGCTCCAGTTCCTGCTGGACGGCGATCCGATCGGCAATCTCACGCCCTGGGAGGTGACGTATCCCGCGCCGCAGCCGGAGTTCATCGGCTATAACTTCGCGATCCGTCTCGGCGATCAGCCGACGCGCCAGGATGGGCTGATCGGCTACTTCACCGGCAGCAGCTACGGCACCTTCAACAGCGTCTATCTGCCTGAGACTACCGCGCAGCAGAGTTATGTCAAAGTGATCGGCCCTGTCGGGCAGGTCGGAGGAGGCAACTATCTTCAGCTTCAGTTCAACACCGCAAGCACGATCTACGTGACGATGCTCGTCGATCCGCGCGCCAGCGTCCACGCGGTCACAGGTATTCTGCCCGCCAAGCTGCTGGACATTCCCGCGCAGTTCGTCGACGGGCCGCTCTCGAACATGCAAGTCACCTTCCGCATCGGCCCGCTGCTGACCAACATGCAGCCGTCGCCGATGACCGGCGATCAGCCGGTTCCGCCCCACGACCAGGCGATCAGCTATCCCTTCCCCGCCGAGCAGAACGGCGTGTGGTCTTGGTGGGAGCAGAATACCGGGTACGACCTGATCCGAACGACGCCGAACGCCCGGCTGAAGGATCTTCCCAATACGCTGCGGGAAGGCTTCTTACAGCTCGTGACCAATCTACAGCAGAAGAGCTCATAGGGAGAACAGATAAACAAAGAACGAAGAACGAAGAACAGAACAAGAGAACAAAAGAACAAAGGAACAAAGGCTTAATGGCTTGTTCTCTTGTTCTCTTGTTTCCTTGTTCGCCACAAGGAGGATCGAGTGTCATACGCTGCTAACACGCCTCCCCCGTGCCTGCTGACGTATCAGTTCTCGACGCAGCCAGCGCCGATCCAGGCCAGCACGGCCAACGTCGGCAGTAATGCGCGGATCAACGTCTGGGTATCGAGCGGCGGTACCAGCATCTACTGCAACAAAATCACCATCGCCGTGCCGATCGGCCCGACGAACACCGACCTGAGCGAGAACACGCCCAGCGTCACGCCCAATACCACGCGCTGGGTGATCAGCAGCATGGAGATCAAGTCGGGGGCCGAGCTGGGCCTGGATGCCGAGGCCAGCTATGCCATTTTCTACATCGACTGTGTCTCAAGCGAGTACTACCTGATCAACTACGATCTGGTCTTCAGCATGCTGGTCCAGCCCGTCAACTCGGCAGCGCCCGGCGACTTCCAGTACATCGTGGTGGAGAATTCGGGCACCACCAGCGATCCGAGCCAGTTCCAGCAGCGCCGCAACGCCTATACGCTGCATAAAGACACGCCGCAGCTCTACCTCAACAACTTCGTTTCGACATCGGCTTCTTCCGCCAAGAACACCGCGCCGCGCAGCGTTTTTGCCAACGGCGAGGCGATCCGCCTGATCTGGGAGAGCAACGGCTCCAGCTTCAGCCTGTATGCCGCCGGTCAGAGCGCCCCGATCTACAGCGGCAAGGATACGGCCTTTGTGCTTGGGAGCGGGCTGACCAATACGACGACCTTTACGCTGCTGGCGACGATGTCGAGCGGCCAGGAGTTCGAGTCCGGTTCCACGACGCTCTCCGCCACGCTGGATATTACGATCAGCAACCCGGATGTCGCGCCCAGGTCGGCCACCGCCGATACGCTGAGCGTGGTTGGACCCAGCACGCTCAAAGGCGATGCCACGCTTGGCAATGCCACTGTCGGCGGTACGCTGACCACCAGCGGCGCGGCCAATCTCAACGGCAGCACCACGCTCGCCAATCTGACGGTCAACGGCGCGAGCACGCTCAAGGGCGATGCCACGCTCGGCAATGCCAC
>DASUTC010000341.1 GCA_036374795.1 Herpetosiphonaceae bacterium | reverse complement strand
GAGGGCGGTAAAGGTTTCGCTGGCGGCTCGCTGGTGGTGGGACCGCGCGGCGAGACTCATGCGCGCGGGCCGCTCTGGCAGGAGGCGCTGGTCCAGGCGCATGTCGATCTGCGCGATCTGCATCTGGTGCGCGCCGATCTGCCGCTGCTGGCAGATACCGAGACGCTGCTGCCGCATCTGCTCCGCGAGCTACAGACTGCGGGATCGGGCCAGCGCGATCGAGCGACGTGGGAGAATGGGCATCTTTCGACGGCAGCACCAGCGCTCGATCGAGGCATGACGCACGAGCGCACGGCACATGGTCTTGCCCACAACGTCGAGGCGGGCAACGGCAAGACGACGCATCCCGACGAGGCGCGCGCCGGTACGGAGCGCCAGCAGCGCGCCACAAGCTCCGACAACTTCCAGCCCTTCCCGGTGATCGCCGCGCCCGCCTTCGATCCAGGCTCCGACGCGCCGCTCAAGATCGATGCGGCAGCAACCGCCGAGTGGCTGATCCGCTTCCTGCGCGACGAGGTGACGATCCGACGCGGCTTCAAGAAGGTCGTGCTTGGGCTATCCGGCGGCGTGGACTCGGCGCTGACGGCCTACCTCTGCGCGCGCGCCTTCGGCCCTGAGAACGTCGTCGGCATTCGCATGCCCTATCGCACCTCCAGCCGCGAGAGCCTGGAGCACGCCCAGCTTGTCGCCGATGACCTGGGCATGCAATGCGAGACGATCGAGATCAGCGATGCCGTGGACGGCTACCTGCGCCACGCGCCCGACGCGGACGGGCGGCGACGCGGCAACGTCATGGCCCGCGTGCGTATGATCACACTCTTCGATCAGTCGGCGCGCTTCAACTGCATCCCGATCGGCACCGGCAACAAAACCGAGCGGCTCTTCGGCTACTTCACGTGGCACGCCGACGACTCGCCGCCGGTCAATCCGCTGGGCGATCTCTTCAAGTCGCAGGTCTGGCAGTTATCCGACTACCTGGGCGTGCCACAGGTGATCGTCGGGAAGCCCGCCAGCGCCGATCTGATCGTGGGGCAGACCGACGAGAGCGACTTCGGCATCTCCTACCGCGAGGCCGACCGGATTCTGTACTGGCTGCTGCAAGGCTACACCGAGGAGCGGCTGGTCGAGCTGGGCTTCAAGCCGGAGAGCGTCCGCATCGTGATACAGCGCGTCAGCTCGACGCACTGGAAGCGGCATCTGCCCAGCGTCGCGATGCTCTCGTCCACGGCGATCGGCGAGTACTACCTGCGCCCGCTGGATTATTGATAAGGAGGCAAGCTATGCCTGGATTTGTAGAATCTGCCGCGCCGTTTCTGCGCTACCTGGAAGAGTGGCACGACAACCTCAAGGACGAGTCGCTGGATGCGCTGATCGGCGGGCAGCCCGACAAGGTGGCCGTCGTCTGTGTCGATGTGATCGTCGGCTTCTGCAAGGAGGGAGCGCTCGCCAGCCCGCGCGTCGACACGATCGTCGAGCCGATCGCGCGGCTATTCTCGGAGCTGCACGAGCGCGGGGTGCGGCATTTTGTGCTGCCGCAGGACACCCACGAGCCCGACGCGGTCGAGTTTATGTCGTATCCGCCGCACTGCATCCGAGGCACCGCCGAGTCGGAGACGGTGCCGGAGCTGCTGGCGCTACCCTTCAGCGACTCATTCACGATCATTGAGAAGAACGCGCTGAGCGCCTTTGTGGATACCGCTCTGCCCGGCTGGGTGCGCGAGCATCCGCAGGTTGCCATGTACATCGTCACCGGTGACTGTACTGATCTCTGCACCTACAACCTGGCGATGCACCTGCGCATGGACGCCAACGCACGGCAGCTCGATCGGCGCGTGGTGCTGGTAGAGGATTGTGTCGATACCTACGACATCCCGGTTGACACGGCGCGCCAGCTTGGCATCCGCCCGCATCCCGGCGATTTTCATCATCTGGTCTTCCTGCACCACATGGAGCAGAACGGCGTCGAGATCGTCAGACGGCTGGTGTAGCGCTCGTCGGCACGATCCGAGCGGCAGAGGCACGGTTCTAGCGACCGTGCCTTTGTTTGCGAAACGCTGGCCTACGGATTGAAGGAATGTCAGGTCAACGCCCGAACAGGAGGAGATCATGGACATTCAGTTCGACACCGCCATGCAGACGCTCGATCCCAACGCGCAGAGCGTGATCGTCGACGCGGCGCAGCAGTACATCCGCGAGAAACAGGCCGCTCCGCCGACCACCATCGCGCCTGCCGATGCGGGACGCGCCAGCGACGAGCAATATCCCGCGCCGATCGACGCGATCCGGCTGCTCGATACGACCACCACCCAGGCAGCGACGATATACGAGATCGAGATCAGTGCTGGCGGCAACGTCGACCATGTCGGCGTGACGATTACGAATGACGGCACGGTGCAGGTGCGCGGCGTGGAGTAAAAGAGTTCTTGGTTCAGGCCCTCACCCCCTGCCCCCTTGCCCACCCGCGCGGGTTCCCTTTCCCGCGCGGCT
Source organism: Herpetosiphonaceae bacterium (assembly GCA_036374795.1). Taxonomy (NCBI): domain Bacteria; kingdom Bacillati; phylum Chloroflexota; class Chloroflexia; order Herpetosiphonales; family Herpetosiphonaceae; species Herpetosiphonaceae bacterium. Next base: position 26,173 of record DASUTC010000341.1, on the reverse strand, counting down.
TTCAGCATAGGAGAGGGGGCACTGGTTCTCAGTTCTTGGTTCCTGGTTCTTGATTCTCGGTGCTCCCCTTTGTTCTCTGTTCTCTGTTCTTTGTTCTCGGTTCTTTCACCCCCTGGCACGCCATCTGCTGGCTCTGCTCTACAAGCTTGAAACGCGCTCGACGACCGTCATCCGCGACTACATGAGGAGGTAGGTCATGGAAGACATCAGCCATCAACTGCGTGAAGGGATGGAGATACAGACGAGCGATGGCACGAAGCTAGGCAAAATCAGTGAGATCTGGTTCGGCACATCGGTGGGCGGTCCCATCCACAGCGAGGAAGAAACCTGCGTTGAGGTGCATCGCGGCTTCCTGGGGCGGGACCATCTTTTCCTGCCCTGCCGGGTCATCAGCGGTATCGACCAGAACACCGTCATGCTCTCAGTCGATGCGGAGACGGTCGATAAGACCGCAGCCTGGCACCAGAAGCCAGCCTGGATCAGGTAGCGGCCAGTCGACACACGGCACGGAGCGCGGATCACGCAGGCGGTGGATCGTGTATCCACCGCCTGCCGTGTGAGTGAGACTGAGCGCCTCGCGCCTACTTGTCGTCCTCGACGATCCGCAGATGCAGATCCTTGAGCTGGCGCTCGTCCACAGGTGAGGGCGAGCCGAGCATCAGGTCTTCGGCGCGCTGCGTCTTAGGAAACGCGATCACCTCGCGGATGTTGTCCTCGTCGGCCAGCAACAGGATCAGCCGGTCGATGCCGAGCGCAATGCCACCATGCGGCGGAGCGCCGTACTCGAACGCTTCGAGCATATGGCCGAACTTGCGCTGCTGCTCCTCAGGCGAGATATTCAGCAGGCTAAAGAGCCTGGCCTGCACATCGCGGCGATGAATACGGATCGAGCCGCCGCCCGCCTCGTAGCCGTTGCAGATCAGGTCATAGGCTTTGGCGTGTACCTTGCCCGGATCAGTGTCGAGCAGCGTCAGGTCTTCGTCGCGCGGCGAGGTGAACGGATGATGCATCGCATTCCAGCGCTGCTCTTCCTCGTCCCACTCGAAGGCCGGAAAATCATAGACCCAGCCGAAGTGCAGCACGCTCTCGTCGGCCAACTGAAGGCGCGCGGCGAACTCGCGGCGCAGCTTATCGAGCGATGCCGCAACTACATTGCGGTCGGGGTCGGCCACAAAGACCAGCAGATCGCCCGCCGCGCCGCCGAGCCGCTCTACGATCGCCCGCATCTGCTCATCGCTAAAGAACTTAGCGATCGACGACTTGACGCCATCGGCCTCCACGGCAATCGCGGCCACGCCCTTGGCCCCGCCGATCCGCGCAACCTCATTCAGCTCGTCGAGCTGCTTGCGCGAGTAGCTGCCGACACCGGGAACGCGCATGCCCTTGACCTGTCCGCCGCGCTCAAGCGCCGTGGTGAACACGCCGAACTGCGAGTCCGCGACCAGCTCGGAAATATCGACCAGCTCCAGGCCATAGCGCAGATCGGGCTTGTCCGAGCCGTAGCGCTCGATCGCCTCCTGGTAGGTCAGGCGCGGAAACGGCGTGACGATGCGCTTGTGCGGCACGAGCGTCTGCACCATCTCGGCGATCAGCCCCTCGATCAGATCGAGCACGTCGCCCTGCTCGACAAAGCTCATCTCGATGTCAAGCTGAGTAAACTCCGGCTGTCGATCGGCGCGCAAATCCTCGTCGCGCATACAGCGCGCCACCTGGAAATATTTGTCGAAGCCCGCGACCATCAACAACTGCTTGAGCTGCTGCGGCGATTGCGGCAGCGCGTAGAACTCGCCGGGATGAATCCGCGACGGCACGAGGTAATCGCGCGCGCCTTCGGGCGTGGACGCCATCAGCATCGGCGTTTCGATTTCGAGGAAGTCGCGCGCCGAGAGGTAATCGCGCATAAACTTGATCGCCTGGTGACGCAGCACGATGTTGCGCTGCATACGCGCCCGCCGCAGATCGATATAGCGGTACTTGAGCCGCAGCGTCTCGTCCTCGCCGCCCTCGCGGCTGACGTAGAGCGGCGTTTGCCTGGCGGCATTGAGCACTGTGACGCCCGTGGCAACGACCTCGATCGTGCCGGTCGGCAGATCGGGATTGCGCGCCTCGGCTGGCCGCTCGCGCACCACGCCCTCGATCTGCAACACGTACTCGTTGCGCGCCTGCTCAAGGGCGGCGTGCGCCTCAGGCTGATCGGTTTTATCGGCGACAACTTGCGTCAGTCCGTAACGGTCGCGTAGGTCGATGAAGATCAAAGGGCCGTGATCACGGCGGCGGTTGAGCCATCCGGTCAATGTTATGGTCTGGCCCGCGTGTTCGGCGCGTAAATCGCCGCACGTATGGGTTCGCAGCATGATTCTCTCCTGAACAAAAGTGTATTATAGCGAACCGGACGGCGGTAGCAATGGCGCTTTGCCTGATTTACAGAAAGCTACCGTACCGCTCTGCCGCAGGCTCGTGCAAGCCGCTGCGTCCCACCTGTGATCCGGTGCGCCAATCGACTTAAATAGCCCGCTCTCTTTGCCTGATTTAGACAATTGTGCTATAACTGCGGCCCTAAGGCGTCGCGGGCTACGGGCGATTGCCGCAGCTTACGTACGGCGATGGCGCCGTCTTGAAGAAAGAGAAGGACCGTATGCGACTACTCAAATCCTCGATCTTCGCTATGCTGCTTGTGCTCACGCTAGCGTCGGTCCAGGCTTCAGCACCGGCACAGCGCGAATATATCGAGAGCGTGTCGGGCTCCAGCCAGAATGTTAAGTTTCCTAGCCTCGCTCAGTCGGGCGATCAGCTTGCGCTGGCCTACAGCAGCGGCGATTCCGTGCTGGCGATCAAGCGCGGCGGCGGTCAGGGCCTCGCCTCCAGCGCCGTGCTTGGCAGAACCGGTAATCCCTCATACTTCAACCACGCGGTTGCCGCAGGGCCGAACGGCACGGGCGACTTCCGCAGCGTCTGGTCCGAAAATGGCTCGCGGATCATGTACCGCGCGCCCAACGTCGGCGAGCAGGTCATCGTTTCGGGGCTGAGCTTCGCCCACTTCGTCGATATTGCCGTCACCAGCGGCGGGCGCACCTTTGTCGTCTGGCGCAGCTTCGTCAACGATGCTCCTGCGCTCCTGGCGAGCTTCTCCGACGACGGCGTCAAGTGGAACGGCCCGATCCTGGTGACGAATCAGGCGGAGCCGCTGGCGCGACCGCGCCTTGCCGCCGGGCCGAACAACAGCCTGTACGTGATCTTCGGCAATGCCAAGGGCGATATTTTTGCCGGACCCTGGACCGGCGCGAATTTTGCGATCGGCCAGGTGACTTCGGGCGGCGGCTTCGAGGCCGATCCGACGATCACCGTCGCGCCGAGCGGCGCGGTCTATGCCGCATGGCGCGCGGTCGGCGTCGGCGCGTTCTGGGCGCAGCAGACCGGCGGCACGTGGAGCGTGCAGCCGATCTCGGACGGCGACGCAGCGGGATCGGTGGCGATCGATGCCGACGCGGGCGGCAACCTGCATGTCGCGTGGTCGAGCAAGAACAGCGGCGAGTGGGAGATCTACTATATGGTGAAGCCGCTGGGCCAGGATTGGCACCCCGCCGCGAACGCCTCGGTCAACGGCGCGCCCTTCGATGTGAACGTCGATGTCGCGGGCGTGGCCGGATCGACGCTTGTCGGGCATGTCGCCTACGAGGCGTTTCTGCCGTCCGGCCCCGACATTCGGTACACGCGCTTCACCGCTCCGGGCGGCGCTGCTCCGCAGCCCACGCCGCAGCCAACGCCACAGCCCACGCCGCAGCCCACGCCTCCGCCGGGCAACTCGCGGACCTTCCCAGAGACGGGCCAGACCGTGAGCGGTCGGCTGCTGGATTACTGGAACCAGAGCGGCGGCCTGCCGGTCTTCGGCTTTCCGCTGGATGCGGAGTCGGAGCGGCAGACGCTCGACGGCAGGTATCGCATGCAGATCTTCGAGCGCAACCGCCTGGAGCTGCACCCCGAAAAGGCCGCGCCCTACGATGTGCTGCTCGGACGCCTCGGCGGCGATCTGCTCTACAAGCAGGGCCGACCCTGGGAGACGCTGCCGCGCGAGCAGCCCAAGCGCGGCTGTAAGTATTTTGCGGAGACGCAGCACAACCTGTGCGAGCCGTTCCTGAGCTACTGGCGCTCGCACGGCCTTGAGTTCGGCGATCCCGGCGTGAGCGAGCGCGAGAGCCTGGCGCTCTTCGGCCTGCCGCTGACCAGCGTCAACGTCGAGAAGAATCCTGACGGCTGGACCGGCCAGACGCAGTGGTTCGAGCGCGCGCGCTTCGAGTTCCACCCGGATCAGCCCAATCCGTACAAGGTCTTGCTCGGACGCCTGGGCGCTGAATCGCGCTAGAATCGCCCGGCACAGACCAATTATTCCGTAGCATCAGCCCGCCGCCCCGATCGTGTGATCGGGACGGCGGCGTTTCTTCCGTGGTATGATGGGAACATCTGTTGTTCCAAATGAGCCTTGTAAAGGCAGGTGAGACAGGATGGCATTCGCACGACGGCAGTTTACCGTCACCGAATATCAACGCATGGCGGAAACCGGCATATTGCACGAGGACGACCGTGTTGAGCTTCTTGATGGAGAGATCTGGAAGATGAGTCCGATTGGCAGCCGACACATCGCGTGCGTAAATCGGCTCACGGCGCAGGTCAGTCGTCAGGTCGGGCAGCTCGTGATCGTGAGCGTCCAGAATCCGATCCAACTAACGGATTATTCCGAGCCACAGCCCGATCTTGCCCTTTTACGCATGCAGCCAGATTTTTATGCGCAGGCATTACCAACACCATCCGATGTTCTGCTGCTGATCGAAGTTGCGGATACATCGCTTGAGTATGATCGCGATGTGAAGCTGCCACGCTACGCACAGGCTGGCATTCCAGAGGTCTGGCTCGTCGATCTCCACGAGGGCACGATCCGGGTGTACACGCAGCCGACTGATGCAGGCTACCGCGTTATCCAACACCTCCGATCTGGCGAAACAGCCGTTGCGACAGCGGTCGACGGGCTTGCGATCGTGGTGAATGATATTGTTGGATGAGTAGCAGTTGGTACCAGCACGCAGCCACGACCGCGCGATCGTGGCTGCGTTCGTTTTGGCATCACCTCGCAGCCGCACCCGACGCCACCGCCTGCGCGACCGGCTCGTTCGGCGGGGCGTAGTCGCCGCAGATCAGCTTCTCGGCGATGCGCGCCGTCGAGAGCACGCCCGGCAGCCCCGCACCCGGATGCGTGCCCGCGCCGACGAAGTACAGATTGGGAATATCCTCGCTCTGGTTGTGCGGGCGGAAGTAGGCCGATTGCCGCAGGATCGGCTCGACCGAGAAGGCGCTGCCCAGGTACGAGTTGAGCGTATCGTGGAAGTGCTGCGGCGTGATCATATGCTCGGCGACGAGATGCCTGCTCAGGCCGGGCAGGTAGCGCTCCTCAAGGAAGCGCATGATCTTATCGCGGTAGGGCTTTGCCGCCGCGCGCCAGTCCGTGCCCGACCCAAGATGCGGCACCGGCGACAGCACATAGAACGCATCGCAGCCGGGCGGTGCCAGCGACGGATCGGTGAGCGTCGGCATGTGCAGATAGAGCGAAAAATCCTCGGCGAGCACTTTCTTGGTGAAAATATCGTCCAGCAGCGGCTTGTAGCGCTTGCCGAGAATAATATCGTGGTGCTTCAACTCAGGGCCGTCCGTGCCGCGATACTGCCGATCGGTGCCGAAGTAGATCACCACCAGCGACATCGAGTAGCGCGTGCGCGCCAGCCGGTGATCGCTCCACGTAGGCCGTGCCCTGACCGGCAGGAGCTTGTTGTAGGCGAACGCGACCTCACCGTTGCAGACCACCACATCGGCCTTTTCGATCGTACCGTCCGGTAGCTGCACGCCGGTCGCCTTGCCGTTCTCGACGACGATCTGCTGCACCTCGGTGTCGAGCCGTAGCTCGCCGCCCAACTCCGCGAACAGCCGCACCAGCCCATCAATGATCGCGCCAGTGCCGCCCAGCGCGAAGTGAACGCCCCATTTGCGCTCCAGAAAATGGATCAGCGTGTAGATCGAGGTGGTCTGAAACGGATTGCCGCCGACCAGCAGCGGGTGGAACGAGAGCACCTGCCGCACGCGCTCATCCTTGACGAACTGACCGACAAAGCCGTACACCGTGCGATACGACTCCAGCTTGATCATATCGGGAATGATCTTGATCATATCCCAGGGCTTGAGGAACGGCTGATCGCCGAGGCGGGTAAAGCCCACGTCGAAGATCGTCTCGGTGCGGCGCACAAACTCCTGGTAGCCCGGCACATCGTCGGGATTGAAGCGCCGGATCTGCTCGATCATCCGCTGCGTATCGCCCGTGTAGTCGAAGTGCGTGCCGTCGTGAAAAAAGATCCGGTAAAAGGGATCGATCGGCACCATCCGTACGTAATCTTCAGTGCGACGACCGGCCTCCTGGAAGAGTTCATCGATCAGCCACGGCGCGGTGATCACCGTCGGGCCGCCGTCGAATGTAAAGCCGTTCTGCCGATAGACATAGGCGCGACCGCCGGGCCTGTCCCGCTTCTCAAGCACCAGCACATCGTGACCACGCCGTTGCAGCCGGACGGCAGCCGCGAGGCCGCCGAAGCCGCTGCCAATAACGATAATGCGCATATCTGCTCCCACGACCACGCGGTCGGCTAACACTGCAAAGGCTCTGTATATAGTTATAGCAGCATTTGCCGAAACAAACCGGTATTGGGGTGGCCTATTCAGGACTAGCGCGGCGTGGCGATCATCTTCTATAATTCACAGCAGTTACGCGGTAGCCCGAACCAGTCTGCGGCAGAATCGTACCGTGCTGCCGCAGGCTCACAGCGATCATCGAGCGGCCCGATTGCGTAGCTCCTGTAATTGAGGCACCATGTCAGATACAAGTCTTAATTCAACCGAAGAAGTGCGTGGCCTGATTCGAGCGGGACGCGCTGCCGTTCGCGTCGGCGACTACGAGGCGGCGCGCACCACCTTTGAGCGCGCCGTCGCGCTCGATCCCGGCAACCAGGAGGCGCTCGACGGGCTGCGCGACGCACAGCGCCGCCTGGGCCGCGACCCAAGGCCGCGCGGCGAGGAGCAGGTCGAGTATTGCTACCGTCACCCCGACGTAGAGACAGCGCTGCACTGCACATCGTGCGGACGCCCGATCTGCGTCCGCTGCACGACGCCCGCCGCCGTGGGCCAGCTGTGCCCTGAATGCCGCAAGGGACGGCGCGCGCCCAACTACCAGATCTCGCCCGTCAGCCTGCTCAAGGGCGGCATCGTCGGGCTGCTCGTCTCGCTGGTCGCGGCCTCGCTGATCGGCCTGATCGGCGGCGGCTTCTTCATGTTCATCATCATCTTCATGATCGGCCCTGCGGCGGCAGAGATGATCGTGCGCAGCGTGGACTGGGCCACGCGCAACAAGCGCGGACGCCCGATGCAGATCACCGTGGCACTGGCGATGATCCTGGGGGGCGTGCTGGCCTTCAGGCTCGTGCCCGTATTCCTGGGCTTCCTGCCGAGCCCGCTTGCGATCGGCTTGTTTTTACTGATCGGCGTCGGCACGGCAGTTGCACGACTACGCTAGTTGTACTAGGATATGCGCCCTGAACCAACCACACAACGTGGATCAGGGAGTTAACACATGACCAAACTACGATTAATCCTGGCAAGCACATTGATCCTGGTTGGCCTTGCGGCCTGTACCTCCGGCCCGACGCCGGGACCCGCTACGACAACACCGCCGGAGGCCAGCGCGCCGAGCGTGCCGACATCCACACCGATACCGGAGAGCGCCTATCCGAGCCCCGGCTATCCATCGCCATCGTCGTCGCCGTAAGTTGCACGTGGGCCTCCTGAGTGGTATACTTACGGCACGTTATACGCCGTTTGTGAAAAGTGGGTGTCCCCCACTTTTCGCGTTGTTGACGGTCTAAAGCGTAGAGAAGGGAACCATGAAAAGCGATTTCTACGCCGCAATTTCGCAGATCGCAGCCGAGCGCGGTATTCCGCGCGAGTCGGTGCAAGAGGTAGTTGAACAGGCGCTTGTCACCGCGTACCGACGCTATCTCGGAAACAACCCGCCGCCGATGGAAGTGTCGGTGAAGATCGATCCCGTCACTGGCGAAGCGCGCGTATTTGCGGAAAAGCAAGTTGTAGAAGATGTGGATGACGATCGGTTCGAGGTCGCGCTCGAAGACGCCCGCCGCATCCGCCCCGACGCAGAAGTCGGCGAGATGGTGATGGTCGAATCGACGCCAAACGACTTCGGACGGATTGCGGCGCAGACCGCCAAGCAGGTCGTGCTCCAGCGCATCAAAGAAGTCGAGCGCGACCACGTGTATGGCGAGTTCATGGAGCGCGAGGGCGAGATCGTCACCGCGCAGGTGCAGCGCCATGCCAAAGGCAACGTCATTCTGGAGATGGGCAAGGCCGAGGCGGTGCTGCCGCCGAAAGAGCAAAGCCCCGCCGACCGCTACTATCCGGGGCAGCGGATCAAGGTCTATCTTCAGGAGATCCGGCGCGAGGAGCGCGGGCCACGGCTGATCGTATCGCGCTCGCACCGCGATCTGATCAAGCGGCTGTTCGAGATGGAAGTTCCCGAAATCTACAACGGGGCGGTCGAGATCAAATCGATCGCGCGCGAGCCGGGCGTGCGCACGAAAGTTGCTGTCGCGGCACGGCAGGAAGGCGTCGATCCCGTAGGCTCGTGCGTCGGCATGCGCGGCATCCGTATCCAGAATATCGTCAACGAGCTGAACAACGAAAAGATCGACGTGGTGCAGTGGTCGCCCGATATTCGGACGTTTATCTCAAACGCGCTATCGCCCGCCGCCGCGATCGAAGTGCAGCTCAACGAAGAAGAGAAGTCGGCGGTGGTGATCGTGCCCGACAAGCAGCAATCGCTGGCGATCGGCAAAGAAGGCCAGAACGTACGCCTGGCCGCGAAGCTGACGGGCTGGCGGATCGACATTAAGAGCGCCTCCGAGCTGCTGGAAGAAGAGCGCGAGATGGCCGAGGCGCGCGAGGCTGCGCAGGCCGAGGCGCTGGCCGTCGAGTCGGCGATGGCGCTGGCGAAGGTCGAGCACCGCAAAGTCGGCGCCAACAGCATGGTCCGCTTCCAAAACACCGATCTGGGGCCATTGCCTGCCGAGCTGATCGGGCAGACCGTCGACGTGCGGGCGATTCAGGATAAAATCAATATCTATTACAATGACAAGCTGATCGCCAGCTATATTGTCGAGGAAGAAGAAGAATAGTAGCATTCGGAACGACGAGCTAGCTTACTGGTATAATAGATTATGTCTGGTTATGCGTCGTTCTCGGAACACGCTCTTTGTTCTATGGCAAAGCAGCAAAAAAGCCCACGGCAGCGGCATGTCCCGATGCGCACATGCATCGCGTGTCGTAAAGTTGATGCGAAGCGCGGCCTGACTCGGCTGGTGCGCCTACCCGAAGGCCGCGTTGCGCTCGATCCAACCGGCAAACAGGCCGGACGTGGCGCATACCTCTGCGCGGAGCGTAGCTGCTGGGAGGCGGCGCTGAAGCGCAGGGCCGTTGAACGGGCATTAAAGATCGAGAGTCTTGAAACGAACGATCGCCAGATGTTACTTGATCATGCGTTGACGCTGCCCTATGGGAGCGATACAGATAAAGTTGATCCTGTACCGGTGCCCGCTATGTAAGCGACGTGCATTAGAATTTGTACATATATAATTGAGCTTAAGGGGAGGCGCACACAACGCCATCCCCTTTGTTCTTGACGAAAGGAGCGCGGCATGAGTATTCCGCTGAAACGACCAGATGCTGCTGTAGGAGACGAGTCCACTGCTCGCAGTGAGCAGGGGCCAAACAAACAAGGTGGACAACGTCCACAGGGCTCTGGTCAGCGACCATCTCAGCAACGCCCGCATGGAGGCGGCGGACAGCAACAAGGTGGCTCAGGTCAGCGCCAAAGCAGCTCAGGTCAGCGACCACAGGGCGGTGGCGGCGGTCGTCCGTATCAGGGCGGCGGCGGTCGGCCCCAGGGCGGTGGTGGCGGTGGCGGTGGGCGGCCCCAGGGCGGTGGTGGCGGCGGTCGCGGCCCGCAGCAGGGCGGCGGTCGGCCCCAGGGTGGCGGCGGCGGCGGTCGGCCCCAGGGCGGTGGCGGCGGCGGTCGCGGCCCGCAGCAGGGCGGCGGTCGGCCTCAGGGTGGCGGCGGTCGGCCCCAGGGCGGTGGGCGCTACGGCAACCAGGGTGGTGGGCGCGGGCCACAGGGCCGCAGCGGACCAGCCGTTGCACCGGTTGCTCGCGGCCCGGTTCGTCCACGCGGCCCGGTTGAGCTGCCGCCGACGATGACGATCCGCGAGCTGAGCGAGGCGCTCGGCGTCGGCGCGTCGGACATCATGAAAGAGCTGCTCAAAAACGGCATCATGGCGAACATCAACCAGCAGATCGACTACGAAACCGCCGCGCTGATGGCCGCAGAGTTCAGCATCGAGACGACCGAGCTGGTGCCGGAGAAACAGGCTGGCATCTTCGAGTCGATCGAGGAGGTGCTGGCCGCTGAAGAGCCCGCCGATCTCCGCCCGCGTCCGCCGGTCGTGACGATCATGGGGCATGTAGACCACGGCAAGACCAAGCTGCTCGACGCGATCCGCTCGACGCGGGTGGCCGAAGGCGAGGCTGGCGGCATTACCCAGCATATCGGCGCGTATCAGGTCGAGGTCCACGGTCGCAAGATCTCGTTCCTCGACACGCCCGGACACGAGGCGTTCACCGCGATGCGCGCGCGCGGCGCGCAGGTCACGGACATTGTCGTGCTGGTGGTAGCCGCCGACGACGGCGTGATGCCGCAGACGCTTGAGGCAATCGCCCACGTCAAAGCGGCGAAAGTGCCGATGATCGTCGCGATCAACAAGATCGACTCGGCGGGCGCGAATCCCGACCGGGTGCGCCAGGAGCTAGCCAGCGCCGACGTGCTGGTCGAGCAGTGGGGCGGCGAGGTGCCCAGCGTCGAGGTTTCGGCCAAGATGAAGAAGAACATCGACGGCCTGCTGGAGATCATCCTGCTGGTCGCGGACATCGAGGAGTTCAAGGCCAATCCTGAGAAGCCCGGAGCGGGCACGATCATCGAGGCCGAGCTTGACAAGAATCGCGGCCCGGTGGCGACGGTGCTGGTGCAGAACGGCACGCTCCGCCCCGACGACATCGTGCTGGTCGGCGCGACCTACGGCAAGATCCGCGCGATGTTCAACGACTCGGGCAAGCGGCTGCGTCACGCCGAGCCTTCGACGCCGGTCGAGATCCTGGGCCTGACCGACGTGCCGCAGGCGGGCGATGTCTTGCAGGTGGTGCCGGACCTGGCGATTGCGCGTGAGGTGGGGGCGCAGCGGCAGCGCCAGCGGCAAGCCGAGCAGATGGGCAGCCAGGCCAAGGCGGTCAGCCTCGACGATCTGTACTCCCGAATCCAGGCCGGTCAGGTCAAAGACCTGAACATCCTGCTGAAGGCCGACGTGAGCGGCTCGATCGGTGCGATCGAGCACTCGCTGAAGCAGATCAACGCCAAGCACACCGAGGTGCAGCTTCGGGTGATCCACACCGGCACGGGCGCGATCTCGGAGTCGGACGTGAACCTGGCGACGGCCTCGAACGCGCTGATCATCGGCTTCAACGTGCGGCCCGACCCGGCGGCGCGGCGGCTGGCGGATCAGAACGGCATTGAGATCCGGTTCTACAACATCATCTACCAGCTGCTGGAGAACCTGGAGCAGGCGCTCGTCGGTATGCTCGCGCCCGAAGAGCGGGAAGTGATCAATGGCTTCGCCGAGGTGCGCAACACCTTCCGGCTGCCGAGCCGCGAGAGCGTGGCGGGGCTGTACGTCACCGACGGCAAGATCAACCGCAACGATCTGGTGCGCCTGCTGCGCAACGGCGTGGTGATCCACGACGGTCGGCTCTCGTCGCTCAAGCGCTTCAAGGACGACGTGCGCGATGTCCAGAGCGGCTACGAGTGCGGCGCGATCATCGACGGCTTCCACGACGTGCAGACCGGCGACACGATGGAGTTCTATCGCAAGGAAAAGGTCGAGCGAACGGCGTAGCGTAGAGCAGAGAACAGAGAACAAAGAGCAAACGAGCCATAGCCTTTGTTCTCTGTTCCGTTGTTCTTTGTTCTCATTGTTGGAGCCTATGTCAAAACGAACTGAACAAGTTGGCGATGAGATCCAGCGTATTCTGGGCGAAGTGATCCAGACCGAACTCAAAGATCCGCGCGTGGGCTTTGTCACCGTGACCGGCGTCACTATGACGCCCGATCTGCTGCGGGCGAACGTGCGCCTTTCGGTGATGGGCGACGACGCCGAGCGCAAGGCGACGATGCAAGCGCTGGAGCGGGCCAGGGGCTTCCTGCGGCGGCGCGTCGGCGATGAGCTGAAGCTGCGGCAGACGCCGGAGCTGCGGCTGCACCTGGATACGTCGCTCGACCACGCGCTGCGGATTGGCGAACTGCTGCACCAGATCGACGAGGAGCGCAAGGTCAATCCGCCCAAGCTGGACGAAGACGAATCCGAATAGCCGCGATGCAATTCCAGAGAAAAGCAGAAGTTTCAAACTTTTGCTTTTTTTGTGTTCGGCGCGTTAATCGTGGGTCTGGCGAAAGCACAAAAGTTCAAGGTTCAACGTTCAACGTTCGACGATCTCGAAACTTGAATCTCGAAACCTGGAACTTGGGACAGAGAGAGCCTATGCTGTATACAAATGCTGAGATGGCCGCACCGGCCATTGCAGAGTGCCTGCGCGATAAACACCATATTCTACTGATCACCCACGTCAACCCCGACGGCGACGCGGTCGGGTCGCTGCTGGGGCTGGGGCTGTACTGGGAGCAGATCGGCTATCAGGTGACGATGCTTGCACCCACGCCGCTGCCGAACTACGCGCGGCGGCTGAAAAACGTTGAGCGGATACAGGTGTACAGCGAAACGCCGATCTTGCCGCCGACGGTCGATCTGATCGCGCTGGTAGACACCGGCGATGTCCAGCGCATCGCGCGGGTCTATCAGGAGCAGGCCGCGTATGTCAACGCCCGACCGCTGATCATCATCGATCATCATGCGACCAACACGGGCGAGGGCAGCATCAATCTGGTCGATCCGACGCGCTCCTCCAACTGCGAGCTGATCTACGAGCTGCTGCGCGCATGGGACGCGCGGATCACGCCCGATATTGCGACGGCGCTGCTGATGGGCATCACCACCGACACGCAGAGCTTCAAAACCTCCAATACCACGCCCTCGGCCCTACGCGCCGCCGCCGACCTGATCGAGCTACAGGCCAACCGCGCGGTGATTATGCGCGATGTCTACTCCAACATTCCCTTCGAGACGGCCAAGCTGCTGAGTCTGTCGCTGGCGGCGCTGAAGCGCGAGGGGCCGATCGCCTGGACGTATGTCTCGCAGGCGATGCAGCATCAGACCGGCGCGAACGACGACGCGACCGACGAAGTGACCGATTACATCTCGAATCTCGGCGGCATGAAAGCGACCGTGCTCTTCAAAGAGCGGCGCGACGGCCTGATCAAAATTTCGCTGCGCTCGGTGCCGGGCGTCGACGTGTCGGCGGTGGCGCAGCAGTTTGGCGGCGGCGGCCACCGCCAGGCGGCGGGCGCGACACTCGACGGCCCGTTGGAGGACGCCGAGCGGCGGGTTCTGGCGGCGCTCCACGCGGCGATCGGCGGCGCGCGCGACAAAGCGAGCTAAGCGCCCATGTTATAATCAGGCATCATCGATCTTACACACGTATGTTTGATATAACGCACACTACGAGGAGGTAGTATGCTCACCCCATTCAGGAACGAGCCGTTCACCGACTTTAGCGCGTCGGTCAATGTGCAGGCGATGCAGGCAGCGCTCAGCCGGGTCAAAGAGCAGCTTGGGCAGACCTATCCGCTGATCATCGGCGGCGAGGCGATCTCCACCGACGATACCTCGACCTCGATCAACCCCGGTCGGCCCCAGGAAGTGATCGGACGCTTCGCCAAAGCGACGGTCGATCATGCCGATCAGGCGGTCGAGGCGGCGGCGCGGGCGTTCGAGAGCTGGCGCTTCGTGCCGCCTGCCGAGCGCGCGGGCTACCTGTTCAAGGCCGCCGCCGTCATGCGCCGCCGCAAGTTCGAGCTCTGCGCCTGGCTGACCTACGAGGTGTCGAAGAGCTGGGCCGAGGCCGATGCGGACGTGGCCGAGGCGATCGACTTCTGCGATTACTACGGACGCCAGATGCTCAGGCTCGGCGGGCCGCAAGAGGTGGTCGATTTCCCAGGCGAGAGCAACGAGCTGCGCTATATCCCGCTGGGCGTCGGCGTGGTGATCCCGCCGTGGAACTTCGCGCTGGCGATCATGGTCGGCATGACCAGCGCCGCGATCGTAGCGGGCAACGCCGTGGTGCTGAAACCGGCCTCGGCCTCGCCGACGATCGCCGCGCAGTTCGTCAAGATCATGAACGAAGAGTGCGGGCTGCCGCCGGGCGTGCTCAACTTCGTGCCGGGTCCGGGCGGCAGCATGGGCGATGCGCTGGTCGATCATCCCAAGACGCGCTTTATCGCATTCACCGGCTCGAAGGAAGTCGGGCTACGGATCGTCGAGCGCGCATCGGTGCGGCAGCCGGGCCAGAACTGGCTCAAGCGCACGATTATGGAGATGGGCGGCAAAGATGCGGTGGTCGTGGACGAGACAGCCGATCTGGATCTGGCCGCCGAGGCGATCACCCTCTCGGCGTTCGGCTTCCAGGGCCAGAAGTGCTCGGCGGCCTCGCGGGCGATCGTCGTCGAGAGCGTCTATGACGAGGTGCTCCAGAAGGTGATCGAGCGAGCGCGGAAGCTGACCGTCGGTGATCCCGTTGAGCAGGGCACCTACATGGGCGCGGTGATCGACAAGAACGCCTTCACCAAGATCAAAGAGTACATCGAGATCGCTAAGCACGAAGGGCGGATCGTGCTGGGCGGCGAAACCGGCGACGGCTCGGAGGGCTACTTCATCCCGCCGACGATCGTGGCCGACGTGCCGCAGACCGGGCGGCTGGCCTGCGAAGAGATCTTCGGGCCGGTGCTGGCCTTCATCAAGGCGCGCGACTTCGATCATGCCGAGGAGATCTTCAACGGCACCGAGTACGGCCTGACGGGCGGGCTGATCTCGCGCTCGCGGGAGCGGATCGAGCGGGCAAAGCAGACGTTCCACGTCGGCAACCTGTATCTCAACCGCAAGATCACGGGCGCGCTGGTCGGCGTGCAGCCCTTCGGCGGCTTCAACATGAGCGGCACCGACTCCAAGGCCGGTGGTCCCGATTACCTGCTGCTCTTCACGCAGGCCAAATCGATCACCGAGCGGTTCTAACCGGCTGGCCCTCACCCCGCCTCGCTCGGCTCAGCACCCCTTTCCCACGCTCAGGCGGGCCTCCGCCTTCGCGGCGATGGGAGAGGGGACGGGGGTGAGGGCCTCATTCACCGTCCTTCACCCCACGCCATCTCTGCCTGATCCCACAAACTCAGCCCGCACTTGCTCGCGCTGTCATGCACAACAAAGCGCCGCCCCGAAACGAGGCGGCACGTGAGAGGATGCGACTTGGAGTAGATTAGTTGACGCCGACCGCCGTCCAGGCCCGCGCGGTGGCGTTGTACTGGGTGCTGCTCGCGCCGTACAGCTCAGCAGCAGACTCCAGCGTCTTAGCGCGCACATCGCGGAAGGTGGCGCTGGGGAAGAGCTTGACGGTCAGCGCGCGGTAGAAGATCTTCTCCGCCGCCGCCCGACCGATGCCGGTAACGGCGATGCCCGACGTGCGGTTGGTGCCGCCCTGCGCCAGCAGGTAGAACGCCTGGTTCTGAATGCCGCTGTTGATATGCACACCGCCGTTGTCGCCGGTTCCGGTGTAGCGCTTGGAGTAGTGGTCGGGATCGCCCTCGGCTGCCGGATTCTCCATGTTGCGCAGCGCGTCGCCCGACGTGCCAGGCGTGTACACGTCCTCGCCGATCAGGTAGTCGGGGCTGCGACCGCCGACGCTGCCGACGTAGTACTCGATCGCGGTGCCGAAGATGTCGGAGAACGACTCATTGGCCGCGCCCGACTCGTTGGAGTAGATCAGGTCAGCCGTGAAGTCGGTCAGGCCGTGGGTGATCTCGTGGCCGACCACGTCGATCGAAACCAGCGGGATGAACCTGACGCCGTCGCCGTCGCCGTAGGTCATCAGCGAGCCGTTCCAGAAGGCGTTGTTGTAGTTGCTGCCGTAGTGGACGCGGCTATTCATGGTGTAGCCGTTGCCGTTGATGCCGCGCCGACCATGAACGTTGTAGAAGTAATCCCAGGTCTTGGCCGCGCCAAAGTGCGCATCCACGCCAGCGGTATCCTCGTCGCTGTTGGCGAAGTTGCCCCAGACGTTATCGGCGTCGGTCAGGTAGTAGCCCGACGATGTGCCGTTGCGCATGGTGTAGGTCAGCATCGATCCACGAGTCAGATCGCGCAGGTAGTAGGTGCTGTTGGTGTAGTCGGTGTTGATCGACACGGTGCCGCTGTAGAGACTCCTGCCGGAGCCGGTCGCGGTCACATAGTCGATGTCGTTATAGGACCAGACTACGCTGCCTGTGTTGGCGTCGATGAAGTACTGATAGTGGCCTGTCCGATCGGTGCCGTCTTCGACCTCCAGCCGCACCGAGTAGGTGAGCGTCGCGCCTGCCGTGCCGTCCTGGTTGGGCAGCACCACCAGCTTGGCCTCGGGCCTGTGAGCGAACTCGCCCTGGTAGCCGAGCGCGTCCACGGCGGCCTTGATCGCCTGGCTCGGATTCAGCGCGGCCCTGGTGTCGATGCGCGCGCGCTCATAGAGCCGCCCGCCGACGCTCATCACGCCGCTGCTATCGAGCTGCGCCACGAGCTGCCCGCCGAAGACCGGCACGCCGTTATGGGTCTGATCCAGGCGCACATGCGTCTGGTTGAGATCGTCCTGAATTGCGCTGCGCAGCGCCAGCTCAGTGTCGGCGTCGCGTAGGCCGTGCGCGTTGCCCTGCTGTCGGAGGTACGCTTTGCTGCGTTCGAGCGCCTCTGTCACCCAGGCGGGACGAGCCTGGCCCTGATTTTCATGATAGGCGCGAATCAGATCGCCTTTGGACTCTGCCTTCGCGCCGAAGGGCTGCAAGCTGCAAACGAGGGCAAGACCGCCGGCCAGCGTGAGAAACCGACTCCAATAATTTCGTCGCATTGTCCAACTCCTTGAGGAGGGAGGGAGAACCGCGCGGTGGCGGAATGCTCCATGTGAGTTGATGTTCCACGGCGCACGAGGGCACGCCGCTCCAACGGCAGGCAACGTCTGGATGGCAGACGTGTGGGGATAGAAGGCATTCTGGATCGTAGGCAGGAGCCAAGCGATACCGAGCACGGATAGGTACCGGCATGACGCGCTGTGCGATACGATAGACGTACCGCGATCAGAATGATGCTAGAGTCGAGCAGGAAGTCTTGAGCGATGAGTATGCTCGCGCGGGCTGCCATTACCTCCAGCGATCAGGATGTCAGCACATGACTGGAAGCCCTTGTAAGCGAAAGTTTAACAGATTGTTAACATTTGTCAAGAGGAAGTTTAAGCAGCTAGAGCTACTCGTTGAGATGAGTAGCTCCGCTCGTCGAAGCCGACGGGAGAAAGATTGTCGCGGCCTTACTCGGCGCGCAGCGCGGCGAGAATCTCGTCGGCGTGGCCTTCGGGCTTGACCTTGGGCCAGATCTGCTTGATCGTGCCGTCGGCGTCGATCAGGTAGGTGACGCGGCTCACGCCCTCAAACTCACGACCCATAAATTTTTTCAAGCCCCAAACACCATACTGCTCGGCCACCTGATGATCGGAGTCGGAGAGCAGCGTAAACGGCAGGCTGTACTTGGTCTTGAACTTCTGATGGCTCCTGGTATCGTCGGCGCTGACGCCGAGCACCGCCGCGCCCGCCCGCTGAAACTCGCCGTAGGCATCGCGGAACGAGCACGCCTCGACGGTGCAGCCGGGCGTATCATCCTTAGGGTACCAGTAGAGAATCACGGGCCGGCCCCGAAACGAGCTAAGGGTGACATCCTCGCCTGCATCGCTCTTGAGCGTAAAATCGGGCGCGGGATCGCCAACATTGAGCATGGAAGCCTCCTTCACGGCTAGTATTCAAAGATTATTGTACGGCAACTCCGGCTACCAGCCGAGGCCCGCGCCACATTCTGGGTTGAATAGGCGATTTTATCAGGAACATATCAGCTTAATCCCTCTTTACTCATGATTGACACATCAATCGTAGTAGTGCTATCCTTGGGCACGCTGCCACGTTCGCAGCCCGCGGTTAGATTAAGGAGGTTACTATGTTTTCTCGCCGTGATGCGAGCACGCCTGATCGTACCACTACGGACGATGTGCAACGCACCGCCGCGCCCTCTGCGCAGTCGATCCCCGCGCCGCAACCGGCAGTTTCCCAGATACCAACACCACAGTCGACGACGATCAGCAATCCAGAGGAAAGCCTGGTTGCGCGCGAAGATACCTTTGAGGGTCAGCTTCGCACGACGCGCGGTGTTCGGGTACTGGGAACCGTCCGAGGCGGGATCGAGTCGTCACAGTATGTGCATATCGAGGAGAACGCGCACGTCGAAGCCGACATCACCGCCGAAGAAGTCGTGATCGCGGGGGAGTACAGCGGAAAGCTAACCTGCCGCCAGCGGGTCGAGATTCGCTCGACCGGGCGCGTCACGGGCCACCTCGACACGCAAAAGCTGCTGCTCCACGAGGGCGGCTACTTCGACGGCGAGCTGCATATGCAGAAGCCAGCCGACATTGCAGGGGCAGCACCGGCGCGCACCGAAACCGAAGACAATCGCCCGCGCCGCACGCGCTACGTCGACCTCTCATCCGATACCACGGCCCCTCGCGAGGTGGGCGCCTCGGATTCCACTACTTAAGCGCGCGGATCGCAGCAGGACTCCTCAAGCACCTGGATTCCTGCTGCGATTGCGTTTAATTGCGCGGATCGCTGCGACCGCCTCAGCAGACTACCAGGGCGGCTAGATCTGCCCATGAGCGGTTGCGACGCGCCGACTCACGCGCGCCAGGTCTGGTCGAGCGTATCGGCATACAACGTGGAGCCTCCGGGGAGCACGTGGAGCGGAGCCGATCAGCGGGTTCGCTCTTTGAGCGCAGCGCTGCTGGCATAATCATTCGGCATCATATAGCCGATACCGGGCCTGGTGACGATCAGCCGCGAGGCGTGCCCATCCTCGCCCAGCTTGCGGCGCAGACGGCTGACATACAGATGGAGCGAGGCATAATCGCCGATATACTCCGGCCCCCAGACCTTAGACAGCAGCGCATCGGCAACCAGCGTCCGTCCTGCGTTCAAGGCCAGCTGCTCTAGCAGACGATACTCGGTGCGCGACAACTGCACCTCCTGGCCGTTCAAGGTGACAAGCCGCTGGTCATAGTCGATGGTCAGCGGGCCGCTGCTGAACAGCGCCGACTGGGACATAGGGCGGCCCTGGACGCGGCGCAACACCGCCTTAATCCGCGCAGAAAGCTCAATCGTATCGTAGGGCTTGGCGATATAATCATCCGCGCCAAGCTCCAGCCCCCGCGCCTTATCGGCTGGCTGGCCGAAGGCGCTGACGATGATCACGGGCACCGATGATTGCGCCCGGATGCGCTGACAGACCTCGAAGCCGCGGTGGTCCGGCACGTTGATGCCGAGGACGATCAGATCGGGCGTGTGCGCCTCGACAGCATCGATCACACCAGCGGCCTGGTCCAGCGTAACCACCTGGTAGCCCAGGGCCTCAAGGCTGCTGCGTAGCAAGTGCTGCGATCTTAATTCGTCTTCCACGACAAGGATCGTACCTTGCCTGGCCCGTGGAGCCGGTTTCGCTGCGATAGCCATAGGTAAACTTCCTCCCCTAGAGCTGCTCTGAGCAATCCATCGCGGGCCGCTAACATCTTGATCGCGCTTCATTTACGACGCCACACGCGACGACACCGAAGCTGGATCGAGCAGCCATGCTGCTCGATGCTGCCGATACAGCGCGACATCGAAGCATAGCCTTTGATATGATGGAGCTGATCGCCTTCGGCTCTGGGGCAGCATGTGTTCAAGCGACAGCCGGTGCCACGGCGCGATGGGACGCAAGCATCGTGGTGGGAGAGACAACAATGGATGTTGTCCCCTGGCTCCGCAGCGCGTTTGATCTCAATGGCGGCGATACATGTGGAGGAGGTTGAACGAACGGTGGTATTCCGATACAGACACCATCAGCCTGGACAGTGCCGATCACCGCAGCTTTGAGATACCGAAGCTTCGTCGATTACCAACGTCTAGGATTGGCGGAATGTACGCGGGGCAAGCTATACATCCCCTCACTCAGGTACTACCGATTATACAGTATCAAAGTACGATGTCAATAAGGCCGTCTCAGATTTGTATCCCGGTACAGGCCCGAGCGACACGCGAGCGCAATCGGGCTGCCGGGGTCGCGGGTCGAAGGAGGTGTTGGAGGCGTCGCGAGGATGAAAACGAGCGATGCCTGCCCATACTGCGGCTACCGAACCTTTCGCGTGCCATCGCCCGGTACAGACCTCGTCTGTCCCGTCTGTGTCTGGGAAGATCTTCCCGTTCATGAGCACCAGCCGCACGTCTATGCGGTCGCGATTCGTCGCGCTCAGAGCAGCTTCCTCGCGATCGGCGCGTGCGATCCGCGCTACCGCCCGTCGGTGCGAGCGCCTGAGCCGCACGAGCAGCGATCGTCGGGCTGGCAGCCGATCGAGCAGCAGATCGAGTTGCAAGACGTACGTTGACAGTGTGCGCGCTGAGATGCGAGAATAGCAGCACGACAACGGCACGAGGAGCAGCGCGCATGGCGAACGGTAAGAACTCGCGACGACGCAAACCCCGGCAGACCGGCAGCCCAGCGCCGGAGCAGAGCGCTGCGCCACCGACGGAGGATCGAATACCCATACCGCCAGCCCAGCCGGAGGAGCATCCCGCCGCCGCCGAGCGAGCGGAAGCGGCGACGGCTCCAAGACGGCAGCGCCAGCGTGCCCGCCGCGACGAGAGCCAGAAGGAGTTCCAGCCCAAGGTGCTGGACCGCACGGTGATTGCGATCCCGCTGCTGAAGCTCTTTGAGGCCGAGCCGCAACGCCGCCGCAAGACCAGAGCCACGGAGCCGGAAGTCTACGCGGTGATCATCGATCTGAACCTCGACTTTCCGGGCACGCGCCTTGAGGCGCGCAGGCAGGCGCTCGATCTGGTGCAGCAGGCGCTCGCCGAGGATCGCGCCAGCACGCCGGGCCAGGGTATCGACGAGCCCAAAAGCGAGTACAGCCAGCAGTATCTCTTCGGCAGATTCACGGCGGCGACGATCAAGCGGCTCGTGCAGCTCGACCGGGCGCAGCCCCACCGCGCGATCTACCGCATCTGGCCCGACTTTAAGGTCAAAGCGCTGATCAACAAATCGGTCAGCACCGTCAAGGCCGACGCCGCCCGCGTCTCGTTCTCGGCTATGGGCGAGGACATCGTGTGGGCTGTGCTGGACTCCGGCATCGACGCGACGCATCCGCACTTTCAGCGGCACAAAAACCTGGAGGCCGACCCGCCGCTGCAACATCGTGATTTCACGGTCAGCACGCTTGAGGACGGCAGGCCTTGCGAAGACGCCTTCGGCCACGGCACGCATGTCGCTGGCATCATCGCCGGGGAGCTGAGAGCCGATGAGGATGGGCCGATCCAGGCCGTGATGCGCCAGCGCGACGAGGACGGCGAAGTCCGTTTCAGGCCGATCGACGAGCTGAGCGCGATGTCGGGGATGGCTCCCAGGTGTAAGCTGCTGAGCCTCAAGGTGCTGGACGAGCGCGGCGACGGCGATGCCAGCAGCCTGATCGCGGCGCTCTCCTACATTCAGGAGATCAACGGCTACGGACAGCGGCTACGAATCCACGGCGTTAACATGAGCGTCGGCTACTCGTTCGATCCCGAATGGTTCGCCTGCGGTCAAAGCCCGCTCTGCGTGGAGGTCGACCGGCTGGTGCGCTCAGGGGTGGTCGTGGTCGTCGCGGCTGGCAACAGCGGCTACGGCTGGGCACAGTCCGAGCCGCGCGGCCCGGTCAACGCGGGGCTGGATCTGACGATCAACGATCCCGGCAACGCCGAGCTAGCGATCTCCGTCGGCTCGACGCACCGCTACGCGCCGCATGTCTACGGCATCTCGTACTTCTCGTCGAAAGGCCCGACCGGCGACGGTCGGCTCAAGCCCGACGTGGTCGCGCCCGGCGAGAAAATCCTCTCCTGCGCCACGGGCAAGCCCCGCGCCGAGATCGAGGAGGAGATCGGCAGGCCGTGCGATTACCGCGAGGACAGCGGCACCAGCATGGCCGCGCCGCATGTGTCGGGCGTGATCGCGGCGTTTCTCTCGGTGCGGCAGGAGTTCATCGGTCAGCCGGAGCGGATCAAGCAGATCTTTCTCTCGACGGCGACCGACCTCAGACGTGACCGCTACTTTCAGGGCCACGGCCTGATCGATCTGATGCGAGCGATACAATCCGTCTAGCGCCGTCAGGCCGGGGTTTGGGGAGTCCGCCAAACATCCTCATTCCCTGGAGTTGGGTCGGAGATGCTCAGAAAGGCCGCTGTATGTTGCGCCAGGCAGGTGGAGGACCGTATGCAACAGATCGCCGGATTTCCCTTCTTCGAGATCCAGTTTGACAGGCAGGGCACGATCGTCAATCCCGACGCAGCGCGGCAGGTCGTCGACTTCGTCGGACAGCCCGGTGTCACCGACCTGCTGGTGCTCGTGCACGGCTGGAACAACGACATCAGCGACGCGCGGCGCTTCTTCCAGACGATGCTCGCGCAGCTCCGGCAGCAGATCGGCACCGCGACGCTGCCCGGCCTCGCGGGACGATCGTTCGCGATCCTGGGCGTGATCTGGCCCTCCAAAAAGTTCGCCGATAAAGAGCTAATCCCCGGCGGCGCGGCCAGCGCCACGGGTGAGATCGACGATGCGCTGATCGAGCGGCAACTGGAGAACCTGCGCGGCGCGTTCGGCACGGCGGAGGCCGACGTGATTCTGGAGCAGGCCAGCGCGCTGGTGCCGCGTCTCGACCGATCGCCCAAGGCGCGCGGTGAGTTCGCCAATCTGCTGCGACGGCTGCTGCCCGACTCGCCCGCGCAGGAGGGCGAGGTGCCCGAACAGTTCTTCAAGCTATCGGGCCAAACGATGATGGAGCGCCTGGGCAAGCCCGGACGGCTCACCCGACGCGCGCGACCCGGCGCGGCGCTGGGCAGCACCGGCAGCGCCGCCGGGCTGACCGACTTCGGGCAGATGTTTACGGGCGTGAAGGCTGCCGCGCTCAATCTGCTGAACTTTGTCACCTACTACCAGATGAAAGATCGGGCGGGCGAGATCGGGCGTGACGGGCTCTATCCCCTGCTGCGCAAGCTGCGCGAGCGCCGCCCCGATCTCAAGCTGCACCTGGCCGGACACAGCTTCGGCGCGCGTCTGATCACGGCGGCGATCGACGGACCAAAGGATCAACCCGCGCTTTCGGTGCATAGCCTGACGCTGCTCCAGGCCGCGTTCTCGCACAACGGCTTTGCCCAGCGCTTCGACGGCACGCACGACGGGCTTTTCCGCAACGTCGTCGCGCAACAGCGCGTCAAGGGTCCCGTGCTGATCAGCCACACGCCCAACGACACATCAGTCGGCATCGGCTACGCCATCGCGTCGCGGCTGATGGGCCAGAGCGCCGCACAGATCGGCGACAAAAACGATCCCTTCGGCGGCCTGGGCCGCAACGGCGCGCAGAAGACGCCCGAAGCGATCGACGGCACCTTGCTTGATGTCGGCGGCGCGTACGCCTTCCAGCCGGGCAAGGTCTATAACCTGAGCGCCGACCAGTGGATCAAGAGCCACTCCGACATCAGCAGCAAGCAGGTGGCCTACGCGCTCCTGGCAGGAATCGCAAGCACGTGAGGGGGAGAGCGAAGAGCCGAGAACTAAGAACCAAGAACCAAGAACCAAGAACTGAGAGCCGGAAACTTGGAACTTGAAACTTGGAACTTGAAACTTCATCTTACCGTCCTCGCACATCGAACACCGCATAGCTCGGTGAGCTGATCACCGTGGGATAGCGCTGCTGAAACGCCGCGAGGTTCGCCGCCAGGTGATTCAGCTCGCCCGGCCCGATCACCACGTAGTCCACGCCGTACTGCTCCAGCAGCGCAGGCGTGCTCTCTGCGAACGCATAGATCTGCCGCACATCGCGCTCGCGGTCGGCCACGTCGATGCCGTGCGTCCACAGCCAGCCGGGATAGCTCATCACCACGCTGCGGCCAGTCAGCATCGGCACGGGATGATTGTTCTGCAAGCCGACCAGAAAGACCGCTCGCTCCGGCGTGTGCGCGCGGATCATCCGCGCCAGATCGATCTCTTCGTTTGTCGCCAGCGAGTAGCGATCCTTGCCCAGCAGTTGGTGAAGGTTGATCAGCAGGGCCGACAGCGTCATCGTCAGGACGACGAAGGCCAGCAGCCCGCGCACCAGCGCCGAGCCGTGCTGCCGCCAGGTCTGCGCCAGCAGCGCCGCCACGAAAATGCAGACCGCCAGAAACCAGTAGACCAGCACCTTGTGATTATCCCAGTCCCACGGCTGAAAGACGACAAGATTGGCGATCACGAACAGCGGCATCCAGCCCCACAGCCAGCGCCGCGACCGGGCGGGCAGCAGATCGGGCTGCGCCAGCGCCAGGAGCAGCAGCGGCACGAACGCGCCGAGGTTCTTCAGCCAGAACCAGAGCCACGAGTCGGGCGCGGCGATCCAGCCGATCTGTAGCCGCAGCGCCGCCGTCGCGCCGCGCTCGCCGCCCTGCTGGAAGTAGAGCTGCGGCAGCGCCAGCGCCACCCAGACGCCGAAGAAGAGCAGCCACCAGCGCGAGGGAAAGAGCAGAAGCAGGAACGGCATGATCAGCGCCAGCGACAGCAGCGTGCTGAGATGCGCCAGCGGCAGCAGCCCCGCGACGATCCCCGCCAGCAGAAACAGCCGCGCCTTGTTGATCTCAGACCCTACAAACAAGAGCGTCAGACAGAGCAGGCCAAGCGGCAGGCCGTAGAGGTAGCCGCGCTGGGGCATGATGAACGCGAAGTACATGTTCTCCCAGCGGAAGTTCGCCGCTCCCTGGCGGCTGGCGTTCCACGGCTGTTGCAGCAGCGTGCCCAGCAGGGTATGCGAGCTATTCATCTCGGCGATCGTCAGAACCCACCCCAGGCCGCCGCCCAGCAGAAAGAGCAGCAGCGCCAGCGCCGCCACGCCGCGATCGTTGGTCAGACGACGGGCAAAGACGTACAGGCAGAGCGTGACGATGACCGAGAAGATAAAGCTGTGCAGCGTCAGCGCCGTCGCGGGATCCAGGCCAAGCTTGACCCAGGCGGCAGCCGTCAGCGCCGCGAGGTAGTGGTAATCGTAGTGCTGACCGGCCAGGCGCGGATGCAGCGGCGGGAAGTTGGCGCTGTAGGCGAACGATGCGACATCGCCCAGGTGCTGCGGCCAGTCGCCCCAGATGTTGACATGCCCGACCCACAGGCCGTCGGGCGTGTAGTTCAGCGCGCCGGCCCAAAAGAGCGCCCAGCGCAGCACAAGCCCGCCGATCACCAGCAGGGGCACGATGCCTACCACAGGCCAGCTTCCACGCGGCGCGGCGACAATCCCGCTCGTCGCCTGATCGCGCAGCAGCCGCGCCCGCCGCCCGGCCAGCAAGCGCCAGTCGGGCCACAGCAGCACGGCAGCACCGATCGCGCAGGCCGTGCCCACCGCCACCACCAGAATCGTGCTCAGGCCAAGCAGACAGGCCAGCACCAGCAGCGCCAGCGACGCGACCACAATACCCAGCGTGAAGCCGTAGGCCGCCTGCTCAAGCGGATCGAGCACCCGCGTGAAGCGCCGCAGCAGCGCGATGCCAAGCCCGCCCATCGCGGCCAGCAGCGCCAGGGCTGCCAGGAACGCCGCCGGGCTGTCGGGACTGTAGAGCAGGCTAGCGGCGCGGAGCGCGGCAGAGGCCAAGCGCGCCAGCGCAGCGTGGACAACGGCGTGCGTGAGCATCATCCATTCCTATCGATCGGTGAGCGGTGAGATCTGGCGTGTA
>DASUTC010000340.1 GCA_036374795.1 Herpetosiphonaceae bacterium | reverse complement strand
CGACGCCTATAGCCGCGAGCAGACCACCGCCGACCCGACCTTCAATACCAACAGTTGGGACAGCAGCTACACCGGCCAGCCGTTTCCCGAAGACGAGATGCGCGAGTATGTCAACCGCACCGTCGAGCGCGTGCTGGCGTCCAGGCCCCGGCGCGTGCTTGAGATCGGCTGTGGCACCGGGCTGCTCCTGTTCCGCATCGCGCCGCACTGCACCACCTACCACGGCACCGACATCGCGCCCTCCGCGCTGCGGCATATCGAGCGCCAGATCAGCGCGCACACCGCGCCGCTCCCGCCGATCACGCTGCGGCAGCAAGAGGCCAGCGACTTCAGCGGCTTCGTGCCCGGCTCGTTCGACGCGGTGGTGCTGAACTCGGTGGTCCAGCTCTTTCCGAGCATGGACTATCTGGTGCAGGTGATCGAAGGCGCGGTCAACGTCGCGGCGGGCGGCGTGGTCTTTATCGGCGACGTGCGCAGCCTGCCGCTGCTTGAGACGTTTCATGTCTCGGTGCAGATGGATCGGGCCGATCCGCTGCTGACGCGGCAGGCGCTGGAGCAGGTTGTTCAGCGGCGGCTGACGCGGGAAAAGGATATGCTGATCGATCCGGCCTTTTTCTTCGCGCTCAAGCAGCATCTTCCACAGATCAGCCATGTCGAGATTCAGCTCAAGCGTGGCCGCTACCACAACGAGTTTACGCGCTTCCGCTACGATGTGCTGCTGTATGTCGGTGGTGCTGCGGCTCCCAGCGCCGGGTATCAGTGGCTCGACTGGCAAAAAGAGTCGCTGACCGTGGTGCAGGTGCGCGAGATGCTCGCCACCACGCAGCCGGAGATGATCGGCTTTACGCGCGTGCCCAACGCCCGGATCTGGGCCGATGTCACCGCCCGCGACTGGCTCACCGCCGACGAAGGCCCTGAGCTGGTCGGCGAGCTGCGCACCGCCGCTCGCGCGAGCGCCCAGGCGGTCGGCGTCGATCCCGAAGACCTGTGGGCGCTGTGCGAGGAGCTGCCGTATCAGGCCGCGATCACCTGGACCGACTCCGGCGTCGGCGGCTGCTACGAGGTCGTCTTCAAGCGGGTTGCATCGGCGGAGAGCGCCAGCGCGGCACCGCTGCTGCCGGAGCGCGTCGTGCAGCGCAAGCCGTGGAGTGCCTATGCCAACAACCCGCTCCATGCGCTGTTTCTGGAAGAGGTCGTTCCCCAGCTACGGGCGTTTCTCAAGGAAACGCTGCCGGAGTACATGGTGCCGAGCGCGTTCGTGCTGCTGGATAAGCTGCCGCTCACGCCCAACGGCAAGCTCGATCGCCGCGCGCTGCCAGCGCCGCAGATCGCCAGCGCCGCGCTGTCGGGCACGTTCGCCGGCCCGCGCGACGAAATCGAGCAGGAGCTGGTCGGCATCTGGGAGAATCTGCTCGATGTCAGGCCAATCAGCGTCACGGATGACTTCTTCGAGATCGGCGGGCACTCGATCCTCGCGGTGCGCATGATGTCGCAGGTGCAGCGCGTCTTTGGCGAGCATCTGCCGCTGGCGACGCTGTTCCGAGGCGCGACGATCCGGCAGCTCGCCGACGAGCTGCGCCGCCCGCAGCAGCCCGACTGGTCGCCGCTGGTGCCGATCCAGACCAATGGGACGCGCCGCCCGTTCTTCTGCGTCCATCCCGGTGGCGGCAATGTGCTCAGCTACCAGCGCCTTTCGCAGTACCTAGGCGAGGATCAGCCCTTCTACGGCTTGCAGGCGGTCGGGCTGGACGGGCTGCACGAGCCGCTCACGCGCTTCGAGGCGATGGCGACGCGCTATATCGAGGAGATCCGGCGCGAGCAGCCGGAAGGCCCGTACCTCCTGGGCGGCTGGTGCACAGGTGGTCGCATCGCCTTTGAGATGGCGCGGCAGCTTATCGCGCAAGGGCAGGAGATCGCGCTGCTGGCGCTCTTCGATCCGGCCTCGCGCTACGAGATCCCCGATGGGCTGGAGCTGGGCAACGAGATCGATATTCTGCTGCATCGAGTGCCCGCCTTTGCCGAGATCGCCGCCACGCTGGAGCATCTCGATCCCGACACGCGCTTCCTGGCAGTGATCGAGCAGGCCAGAGAGCAGGAGCGCATCGCGCTCGATCTGGGCCTGGATCAGATCCGAATTATGCTCAAGATCTACCGCGCGATGCTCCAGGCCGAGCGCGCCTACGATCCGCTGCCCTGCGCGGCTCGCGCCGTGCTGTTCCGCGCCGTCGACCATCCTGAGGATGAGACGCTCGACCTTGGCTGGACGGCGCTGGCTCAGGGCGGACTGGCCCTGACCAAAGTTCCCGGCGATCATCTGAGCATGATGCAGGACAGCGATCATGTCAAAGCTATTGCGGAGCGGCTGCGCGCCTGTCTCGATCTGGCGCAGCCGGTGCTGCAATAGTTTCTCGGCCCATGCAGGAAGAAGGTGACTCGATGGTCCACGAATCGGTGGTGAGCTGTGTCGGCAAAACACCTCTTGTCTATCTGCGGCGGCTCTTTGCGCAGCCGGGACTGGAGGTGCTTGCCAAGCTGGAGCTGTTGAATCCAGGCGGCAGCTCAAAAGATCGACCGGCCCGCTTTATTATCGAGCAAGGCTTGCAGGATGGCACGATCAGCGCGCACACGCATCTGATCGAGAGCACATCCGGCAATCTGGGAATCGCGCTGGCGATGGTGGCGCGCGTGTACCGCCTCAGGCTCACCTGCGTCGTCGATCCAACCATCTCGCCGATCAACCTGCGCCTGCTGCAACAGTTGGGCGCGCAGATCGAGATGGTCGATCAGGCCGACGACCAGGGCGGCTATCTCAAGACCCGTTTGCAGCGGGTGCAGACGCTCTGCCAGACGCTTCCGCACGCGCTCTGGATCAACCAGTATGCCAACCAGCGTAACTGGCAGGCCCACGCCGACGGCACCGGCAATGAGATCATCGCGGAGCTGGACGCGCCGATCGATTGTCTCGTGGTGGCCGTGAGCACCACCGGTACGATCTTAGGCGTGGCGCGTCGCCTCCGTCAGGCGTTTCCCACGCTGCGGGTCGTCGCCGTCGATGCGGTCGGGTCGGTCATTTTTGGCGGCCCGCCCCGATCGCGCAAGATCCCCGGTATCGGGTCGAGCATCGTGCCGGAGCTGCTCGACCGCGCTGAGATCGACGAGGTTGTGTATGTGAGCGATCGGGAGGCCGCGCACGGCTGCCGTGAGCTGGTCGACGCCGAGGGCATCCTGGCGGGCGGCTCGTCGGGATCGACGATCGCGGCGATCCTCAAGCTCGCGCCCGGCTTCCCGCGTCCCTACCGCGTGCTGACGATCCTGCCGGATCGCGGCGAGCGCTATCTCGATCTGGTCTATAGCGACGAGTGGGTTGCTCAGCTACCGGAGGCGGAGGCGCTGGCGCTTCCAGGCTAGCGCCGCAGGGCCACAAGCCGAAAGAACAAAGCATACATATCTGGGAAACCGACAGCTATCAAAGAACGCTTTCTATCCTATCAGGAGGAACGAAATGGCACAGAGCGCAGTTGCTCAACCAAAAACGGCCAGCCAGAAGATGTGGGACTTCTCGATCATCTGGTTTGGACAGGCCGTGTCCATGTTTGGAAACGCCCTGACGAACTTCGCGCTCGGCGTCTGGGCCTATCAGCGGACCGGCTCCGTGACGCTGTTCGCGCTCATTACACTGGCGGGTGTCCTGCCCAGCATTCTGATCTCGCCGATGGCGGGCGTGTACGTCGATCGCTGGGATCGCCGCAAAGTGCTGGTTGCAACCGACTGTGGAGCGGCGGTGCTATCGCTGCTGCTGGCCGGGCTGCTCTGGACCGATCAGCTCATGATCTGGCACATCTACATCATGGTCGCGATCCGCTCGGTGATGCGTGCCTTTCAGCTTCCGGCCTACACCGCCTCGACCACGATGTTGATGCCGAAGGAGCATCTGACACGCGCGAACGGGATGATCCAGTTTGGCGGCGCCGCCGCGCAGATCGTCGCGCCGCTCCTGGCGGGCTTTCTGATCCTGACGATCGATTTGCAGGGCATCGTGCTGATCGATTTCATCACGTTTCTGGTCGCCATCGCGAGCCTGCTGCTGGTGCAGATCCCGAATCCTGCCAGCTCCGGCTCGGCCCAGAAGCGCTCGGTGCTGCGCGAGGCGGGCTATGGCTGGAACTATATCACCGGACGGGCCGGGCTGCTCAGCATGCTGATCTTCTTCGCGATCGTCAATTTCGCCTTCGGCATGGCCCAGGTGTTGTTCACGCCGCTGATCCTGAAGTTTTCTACCACGCCAGTCCTCGGCACGATCGGCTCGCTGGGCGGCGCTGGCCTGCTTGTCGGCAGCCTGGTGCTCAGCACCACGGGCGGTCCCAAGCGGCGGATTCATGGGATTCTCGGCCTTGGCCTGTTCTTTGGCTTCAGTCTGCTCCTGGCCGGGCTGCAAGCCTCGCCCGTGCTGATCGGCATCGCCTCGTTCACCTGCATGTTCTGCATCCCGTTTATCAACGGCTGTAGCCAGGCGATCTGGCAAATGAAGGTCCCAGCGGAAGTGCAGGGCCGCGTTTTCGCTACACGCCTGATGATCTCGTGGTCGTGCGCGCCGCTCGCCTATGTGCTGGCCGGGCCGCTCTCCGATCAGGTCTTTGAGCCGCTGATGGCGAACGACGGCGCGCTGGCCGGAAGCATTGGAGCGATCATCGGCAGCGGGCCGGGCCGTGGCGTTGGCCTCCTGTTTGTGCTGATCGGCATGATCGCGATGCTGACCGCGGCGGGCGGCTACCTCTACCGTCCGCTGCGCCGCGTCGAGCAGGATTTGCCAGATGCGATTGCCGACAAGAAGCCCGCCGAAGCCGCGCCCGCTCCGGCTACCGCCTCCCCGCAGGCCGCCGCCGAAGCCGCGATCGACGAAGCTGATGCCGCTGTCGCCGCTGCGCCCGCTCCCGAAGCCGTCGCCGCTGCGCCCGCTGAGGACGCCACCGCCTCGGATACGAGCGACGAGCCGCTGCCTGTCGGTACGGTGCCTGCGGCCAGCCCGGCTGCGTAGCGCGGACGAAAGAACCAAGGCGGAAGCCCGCCGGAGCACGGGGCCGGTCCGGTACACGCTGGGACCGGGGTAAGCGCCTCGCTGCGAAACTCACAACCTGGAACCGAGCACCGTAGAGCGCACTGCACCCCCTCTCCGATCGCCCTGGGAGAGGGGGTGCGCGCGTGCCGGGATCAGACGCTCTGCTCGTACCGGCACCAATCATCAAAAGCTGGTAAAGGCATGCCCTCCCACAAATGGCTCGATCAACACGACCTCTGTGTACCATTCTTGACACTTCACAAAAAGGCAAAAAGGACTATCATCAAGAACTTAATAGCTCTGGTGCGGCGTAGTATGGCATGCCCCACCGATTCTGGAAAGGAAAATTACATCATGTAGTAAAGTTGACAAATATTCGAAAATTTGTTAACTTTCGCGACCGGTTGCCCGACACGGTAACTGCCAGCATCACCGATGCAGCGCTGCATCGACTCTGAATCTGGTTTTATGCTTTGCACGGCCTATGCATTCGGCCTCGATCCCGCCCCAGCGTCATAGCTCCCAAGGTATCGTTGTAAAGCCATACAATCGTTAGCCCTCGTTGTCTACAACGGCGAGGTGTAGTTCATTGCGCTCCACGGTGAGCAACATATCCAGCGCGGACCATGTGAATCCGCGCGGAAATCAAGGAGGCCCACGATGGCTTTTAACTACAAATCTGATCATGCCTGGTATAAGCAGCGGCTGCTCCTGGCCGGGCTGCTCCTGCTGACAATAGTTGTCGCAGCCGTCAGCCCGGTGCTGTACGCATCGCTGTCTGCGTCGGCCCAGACGGCAGGACCAATCGCGGTTCCTGCGATTGCCGATACGTCCGTCAGCGCTGAGTTCCCCGACCAGAACTTCGGCCTGGAGCGGAGTCTGGCGAACGATGCCAATCCCGAAGAACAAAGCTTTCTCCGCTTCGCCGTCGAGGGCATCCCCGGCCCGATCGCGTCCGCTACCCTGCGGCTGTATGTCCTGAATCCGTCGCCCGCCGCCAGCGGCACGGTCTGGTCGATGACCAATACCACCTGGGATGAATCTGGCGTTACATACACCAATCGACCGGCGATCGACGGCGCGCCCGTTGGGGGCTTCGATCACGCCGCCGATGATTCCTGGGTCGAGGTCAATGTTACGTCGATCGTCGCGGGTCCGGGCGTGTACAGCTTCGGCATCAGCCAGACTGGCGATGATGGAGTCAATTTTGCGTCGCGCGATCATAACAACGCGGGGCGGCGGCCCCATCTGCTGATCACGACGACTGAAGCAGCCGTGCCCACCGTAGTGCCGACGTTGCCGCCCGCTCCGTCGCCCTCGGCAGCGCCGACCCAGCAGCCCACCGCTGCGCCAACCCAGCAGCCTACCGCTGTTCCATCGCCCTCGGCAGCGCCAACCCAGCAGCCCACCGCTGTTCCATCGCCCTCGGCAGCGCCAACCCAGCAGCCCACCGCTGCGCCAACCCAGCAGCCTACCGCTGCGCCGACTCAGGCGCCTCCCAAGGTTCCGGCGGCAGCGGTCGCCTTTCCAGGCGCGGAAGGACATGGCAGCGCAACGCCCGGCGGTCGTGGTGGGCGGATCATCTACGTTACGACACTGGCCGACTCCGGGCCGGGAAGCCTGCGCAGCGCGCTTGAGGCGAGCGGTCCGCGCATGGTGCTCTTCCGCGTCGCGGGAACGATCGAGCTGAGCAACGATATTTCGATCACCCAGCCGTTCGTGACGATCGCCGGCCAGTCTGCGCCGGGCGAGGGCGTGCAGATCAAAGGAGCCATGCTCAAGATTCGCACCCATGATGTTGTGCTGCGCCATCTCAAGGTACGCCCCGGCGACAAGCTCAATCAAAGCTCGAACAACGAGCGCGATGCCGTATCGATGTCCGGGACCGGAGGAGACGAAGTCTACAACGTGGTGATCGATCACAGCTCGCTGGTCTGGGGGCCGGATATTGGCGGCGCCGCGATCCTCACCAACGCGCATGACATCACGATCCAGCACTCAATCCTCGGCGAGGGACTCTATCTTTCCAACCACAGCGAGGGCACAACCGATCAAAATGGTCATTCGCTTGGCCTGAACATCACGCAGCTCGATCTCAGCGCCCACCCGAAGCGGATCACACTGCATCACAACTTGCTGACCACCTCCGATCAGCGAATGCCGCAGATCATGGGCGGTGAGCTGATCGATGTCGTCAACAACGTGATCTACAACTGGGGGACCGCCGCCGCGCATGGCAATCCTCGTTCGCTCAACCTGATCAACAACATGTTCATTCGCGGGCCGATGACGAGAACCTTACTGGCCTGGAAGTCGCGCACCAATCCCGAAAACCCAACGCCACGGCCTGGCTCGGTCTTTGAGCAAGGCACAGTAACGGAAGGCTTCAGCACCGTGCGCGGCGATCCGCAGAGCATGTACAGCGCCACCCGCTTCGGGCCGTACTCGATGCGCTCCGAGCAGAGCGCTCAGGATGCGTATCGTCAGATCGTGCAGGGCGCGGGCGCAACCTGGCCCGTGCGCGACAGCGCGGATCAGCGCATCATCGCCAACCTCACACAGCGAACCGGCCAGTTCCTCAACGGCGCGCAGGTTGTGTGGCCCACGCTCGGCTCCGGCCCGCTGGCCGCCGACGCCGATCTTGACGGCATGGCCGATACCTGGGAGCAGCAGCAGTTTGGATCGACCTCGCGTGGATCGTCGTCCAGCACAAGCGGTGACTTCGATCAGGACGGCTATACCGACGTAGAGGAATATCTGAACCGCACCGATCCACGCACTCCTTAGCACATCGGGCAGCCGGAGACGGACCACGCATACACGGAACGAGGAGCGGCAACGTTGCCGCTCCTCGCTGCTCGTTATGAGCACCCCTGGATGCACATATCACTCGCAGATTGGGCGTTTCCTGCACATTAAGCCTATTGACATTGCATGCCGTTCATGTATAATAGCCACAATTGATAGGTGATTAACGCGACTTTAATGTTTAGTTAACATCTAAAATGGGTACAAGGTACATAATTGCCCCCTTTGTTATGTATCAGGTACCTCCGTCAGACTCCACCCATAGCGTTGGCATCACGCCTATAATTCCTGGCTCGCTGCACACATTCCTCTTGCATCCTCCCATGCAGCCTACTCCTCTATCCATGTGATGTCGTTATGAATGGCGCGACGGCGTAGTTAACCCCAGGTTCACTGGTCAACAGTGAGGTGGGGATACCAATCACAACGCTTCCTCATACTGTGTACAACTTCATAGCATAGTGACGCGGATAGGCACCTTTGGAGCGTAGAGCATGAGTCACGCATGATCCGAGGGCAAGCTCTCGCTGTTTCATACGCAACATTAAGGTCTATGTCGCTGCTCGCTGTCGTCCGTGATGGATGACTGGACAGCCACAAAGAAGATGAGGAGTGCCGTAATCACTCCTCATCCGACGACCACACGATCCATATCCCTTGCTGCGAGCATTTGGGCCTTTGGCTACGTGTTTAAAGGTCTTAACGATTGTACATCCATTCGTAGCATTCGGCAAACGGGCACAAGCGCGCATGACTTCATCAGTATCTAACCGGAGGTTATCGTGGCGGATCTGTTGAGGGCGTACGCTGGGGCGACACCCAGGCGGTGAAGCGTAGCACTACATCCCCGTTTCGATGTAAGGCTCCCCATTTCGCAGGAATCCTCTGATCCTGAGCGATTGATCCACGGCCTCAACCACAACGCTGTGTCATGCGCGAGCATTTCCCGCGACGATCCTGCGTGCGCCCAATTTTCAAACATCATCGCCACGCGCCTACAGAGACAGTCAATCGCTCGCCCGATAAGGCAGAGCTACAGGCACACCTCAAGGGCTGAGCGGCGCTGAGCCACTCGGCGGCGGCATTCAGCGAAGGAGCATCCGGTGGCGAGATCTACTCCGGCGATTCCTCCTCACGGCGGAACACTTATCGATCGCACCGTGCGGGGCACGCTCCGCGAGGCGGCGATTGAGCGCGCCGCTCACCTGGCCCGGCTGACGCTGAACAGCGTCAATCTCTCCGACCTGGAGCTGATTGGCAACGGAGCATTCAGCCCGCTGACCGGCTTCATGGGCCAGGCCGACTACCTGAGCGTTGTCGAGGAGATGTACCTCCAGAGCGGCCTTCCCTGGACGATCCCGATCACGCTGGCGGTGACGCGGGAGCAGGCGGCGACGCTGGAGCTTGGGCAAGAGATCGCACTGTACGATCGCGCCGAGCGGCTGATCGGGCTGCTTGAGCTGGCAGAAAAGTACGCCGCCGACCAAGAGCACGAGGCGCAGCAGGTTTTTCAAACCACCGATGCGCGGCATCCCGGCGTCGCGCGGCTCTACGCGGCTGGCGAGGTATACCTCGGCGGCGAGATCTGGGTGATCAGCCCGCCGACCAGCCCGGCGTTTGCGGAGTTTCGGCACACGCCTGCGCAGGCGCGACGGATGTTTGCCGCAAACGGCTGGCGGCGGATCGTGGGATTTCAAACGCGCAACCCGATCCACCGCGCCCACGAGTATATCCAGAAGGCCGCGCTGGAGATCGTTGATGGGCTGTTCCTGCATCCGCTGGTAGGCGAGACGAAGGCTGACGATATTCCCGCCGACGTACGCATGCGCTCCTACCAAAGCCTGCTGCGCGACTACTACCCGCCCGATCGGACGATCCTGGGCGTGTACCCGGCGGCGATGCGCTACGCCGGGCCGCGCGAGGCGATCTTCCACGCGCTGGCACGCAAGAACTACGGCTGCACACACTTCATCGTCGGGCGCGATCATGCCGGTGTCGGCAGCTACTACGGCACCTACGACGCCCAGCTGATCTTCGACGAGTTCGCGCCGCACGAGCTGGGCATTACGCCGCTCTTTTTCGAGCATACCTTCTACTGCCAGAAGTGCCATGCGATGGCGTCTTACAAGACCTGCCCGCATACCTCGGAGCACCACCTGATCTTGAGCGGCACGAAAGTGCGCGAGATGCTGGCCCGTGGCGAGCTGCCACCGCCTGAGTATAGCCGCCCTGAAGTTGCGCAGATCTTGATCGAAGCCTATCAGCGGGAGCCGCGCGGCGCAGAGCCGATCGGGCACACGGACCTGCCGCCTGCTCCCACCGAGCAGCCCGGCACAAAGGAGGCGCGTATGGTCGCGGCGAGTACCGGCGATGAGCAAGCCCAGCGGCGGATGCTGGTGATCGGTCTGGACTGTGCCGCGCCGGAGCTGGTCTTCGATGCGTGGCGGGCCGACCTGCCGACGCTTAGCGGCTTGATGCAGCGCGGCGCGTACGGACGGCTGGAAAGCACGATTCCGGCGATCACCGTTCCCGCCTGGGCCTGCATGATGAGCGGACGCGATCCGGGCCAGCTTGGCTTCTACGGCTTTCGCAACCGCGCGGACTACTCCTACGAGCGCATGACGATCGCCAACGCCAAAGCGGTGACGTATCCGCGCGTGTGGAACCTGCTCAGCGATGCTGGCAAGCACGTCGGCGTGATCGGCGTGCCGCAGACCTACCCGGTGCAGCCGGTCAACGGCCACATGGTCAGTTGTTTCCTGACGCCGAGCGCGAAGAGCCAGTACACCTATCCGGCGGAGCTAAAGCACGAGATCGCGGGCTGGATCGGCGACGAGTTCCTGGTGGACGTGCCCAACTTTCGCTCGGAGAATAAAGATCAGATCCTCTGCGACATCTACCGCATGGCCGAGCAGCATTTTACGATCTGCCGACGCCTGCTCCAGCGCGAGCGGTACGACTACTTCATGACCGTCGACATGGGCGTCGATCGCATCCACCATGCCTTCTGGAAGTATATGGACCCCGCCCATCCCAAGCATGTGCCGGGCAACCGCTACCAGCAGGCGATCCACGACTACTACGTGTTTATCGACCGGCAGATCGCGGGGCTGCTGGAGTATATCGACGACGACACGATCGTGCTGGTCGTCTCCGACCACGGCGGCAAGGCGATGGTCGGCGGCCTCTGCCTCAACGACTGGCTGATCCGCGAGGGCTATCTGGTGCTCAAAGAGCAGCCGTCGCAGATCGTGCCGCTTGAGAAGTGCGAGATCGACTGGACGCGAACCAAAGCCTGGGGCGCGGGCGGCTACTATGGGCGGCTGTTCATGAACGTGCAGGGCCGCGAGCCCAACGGCGTGATCCCGCCGCAGGACTATGAGCGCGAGCGGGCGCTGCTGATCGAGAAGCTGGCCGCGATTGCCGATCCCGACGGTCGCAACATCGGCACGATCGCCTTCAAGCCGGAAGAGGTCTATACCCAGCTCAACAACATTCCGCCCGATCTGATCATCTACTTTGGCAACCTGAGCTGGCGCTCGGTTGGCAGCGTGGGCCACGAGAGCGTATGGACCTTTGAGAACGACACGGGGCCTGACGACGCGAACCACGCGCAGCACGGTATCTTCATGCTCTACGATCCGCGCAATCCGGGCGGCGGCAGGCAGCTCGACGACCTGAAGATCTACGATGTCGCGCCGACGGTGCTGGCGCTGCTGGGCCAGCCCGCGCCGGAGGGGATTCGCGGCAGGCCGATCGATTTGCAAGCAGGGGTAGCGGTATGACAACAGGATTCACCATCTGGTTCACAGGACTGTCCGGCTCCGGCAAATCGACGATCTCCGCGATCGTCGCCGAGGACCTGCGCAGCCGAGGGCATAAGGTCGAGGTGCTCGACGGCGATGTCGTGCGGACCCATCTCAGCAAAGGGCTGGGCTTTTCCAAAGAAGATCGCGACACCAACATTCGGCGGATCGGCTGGGTCTGCGAGGTGCTCACGCGCAACGATGTGGTGTCGATCGTCGCGGCGATCTCGCCGTACCGCGCGATCCGCGACGAGGTGCGCGCGCAGATCGGGCGCTTCGTCGAGGTCCACATGGATTGCACGATCGAGGCGCTGACCGACCGCGATGTGAAAGGGCTGTATCGCAAAGCGCTCAACGGCGAGATCAGCAATTTCACCGGCGTGTCGGACCCCTACGAGCCGCCCTTCCATCCTGAGGTCGTCTGCTACAGCGACGGTCGGGAAACGCCGGAGCAGAGCGCGGCGAAGGTGATCGCCAAGCTAGAGCATCTGGGCTATGTCGAGCGGCTCGTGCTGGTAGCCGCCCCCGATCTGGACATGGTCTACACCGACGACGAAGAAGAAGCCGTCACCGAGCGGCTGCGCGATCTGGGGTATCTCTAGCGCACCGTTCAAAGTTCCAAGTTCAACGTTCGACCACCTTGAAACCTGAAACTTGAAACCTGGAACTTGAAACTCGGAGGAAACGATGCACTTGCGCGATGTATTTCGGGGTGGCCGACGACGCAAGCGGCGGATCGTCGCGATCGGCCTCGACGGCGTGCCCTACACATACATTCAGCAGTTGTTCCAGGCGGGCGAGCTGCCGAACTTTCGCGCGATTGCCGCCGAGGGCACGCTGGCGCAGATGGATACGACCATCCCCAACGTCTCATCGGTGGCGTGGGCCTCGTTCATGACCGGCCAGAATCCAGGCAAGCACAACATCTACGGCTTCGTCGATCGACAGCCCGGATCGCTCAAGACCTTCATCCCCACCTCGCGCACGATGCGCAGCCCGGCGCTGTGGGAGCTGCTGAGCGCGGCAGGCAAGCGCGTCTTCGCGATGAATGTTCCGGTAACGTATCCGTCGCGCCAGGTCAACGGCATCGTCGTCGGCTGCTTCCTTAGCCCCAGCGTCGAGAAGGCCGCGCCGAACGCCGAGATCGCGCAGGCGCTCAAGCGGCTGAACTACTGCGTGGACGCCGATCCGCTGCGGGCACGCGCCGACAAAGCCAGCTTCCTGCCGCATCTCGACGAGGTCTTCGAGCGGCGGATCGCGGCGATGCGCTACTTCTGGAGCCAGGAGGCCTGGGATTTCTTCATGGTTCACATTATGGAAACCGATCGGCTGCATCACTTCTTCTGGGAGGAGATGGAGCAGGGCCATGCGACGTACGCTCCCGCCTTTCTGGAGTTCTACCGGCGCGTCGATCAGGTGCTCGGCGAGGTTCGTAGCTGGCTCGACGAAGATACTACGCTGGTGATTCTGTCGGACCACGGCTTCTGCACGATCAAGCAAGAGGTCTATCTCAACACCTGGCTGCACGACGCGGGCTACCTGCGCTACGCCGGCGACCAGCCGCAGCGCTTGCAGGACATGGCGGCGTCGAGCGTGGCCTACAGCCTCGATCCTGGCCGTATCTTCCTGAACGTCCGGGGGCGCGAGCCGCAGGGCCAGATCACGCCCGGCGCGGAGTACGAGCGTATCCGCCGCGAGATCGCCGAGGCAATCGTCGATATGGTCGATCCGGCAACAGGCGAGCCGATGGTCGAGCGGGTCTACACCCGCGAGGAGCTGTACCACGGCCCGCACGCCGCCGCCGCCGCCGATCTGGTGGTAGCGATGCGCGACGGCTACGATCCCAAGGGGCCGTTCGGCAAGCCGCGCCTGACCTTCAAAAGCGACTCGCTGGTCGGGATGCATACCACGCCGGACGCGCTGCTGTACATCCAGGGCTTGCGCGCGATCGAGCGCCGCCCGCACATCGCCGATGTCGCGCCGACGATCCTCGACCTGCTGCATCTGCCGACGCCGCACGACATGGACGGACGGAGCCTGAGCGCATGATTGATTATGTCAAACAAGATCCGATCGCTGCTCTTGAGCAGCGCCGTCTATCGACGTTAGCGACAGCCAGACTAGAGCAGTTTTACCGCAGCATGTTCCTGATCCGCTACTTCGAGGAGCGCGTGCTTGAGCTGTTCTCCGAGGGCCAGCTCTTCGGCACCACTCACGCCTACATCGGGCAGGAGGCCAACGCGGTGGGGCTGCTGAGCCATCTCACGCGCGACGACATCGTCTTCAGCAATCACCGCTGCCACGGGCACTATCTGGCCTACAGCGATGATGTCGACGGCTTGCTGGCGGAGATCATGGGCCGCGAGAGCGGCATCTGCGGCGGCAAAGGCGGCAGCCAGCATATCTGCGCCGGAAACTTCTACACCAACGGCGTGCTCGGCGGGATCGTGCCGTGCGCGGCGGGCATCGCGCTGGCGGAAAAGCAGAAACACTCCGGCGCGAAGGTCATCGTCTTCATCGGCGACGGCGCGCTCGGCGAAGGCGTGATCTACGAAACCTTCAACATCGCGGCGCTATGGTCGCTCCCGATGCTGTTCGTCGTCGAAAACAACTTCTACGCCCAGAGCACACCGTCGCGGCTCCAGCTCAGCGGCGAGATTGCGGCGCGGCCCCAGGCATTCGGCATCGAGACAGTGCAGTGCCGCCCGGCCTCGGTAGAGGATGTTCATGGACTGGCCGGAGAGGCCTGGGCCTATATCGAGCACGAGCGCAAGCCATTCTGCCTGATCCTCGACACCTACCGATTCTGCCCGCACAGCAAGAGCGACGATCATCGCGACAGTGCGGAGATCGCCGCGTGGCAGGCGCGCGATCCGCTGCGGCGGCTTGCGCAGCAGCTCAACGCCGATCGCCGCAACACCATCGAGCAGCACGTCAGGGCGCGCATCGCGCAGGCAGTGGAGCAGGCACGCGCGGCGGCTTTTCCGGCAGTACCGGCCATTACGTAGTAGGAACGAACGATGACTCATCGGACCGAACGCTGTGTACATGTTCTGAATCGGGCGCTGCACCGGCTCTTCGAGGAGCATCCTGAGGTGTATCTGCTGGGCGAGGACATTCTCGATCCTTACGGCGGCGCGTTCAAGGTATCGACCGGCCTGAGCACGCGCTGGCCGGAGCGGGTGCTGACGACACCGATCAGCGAGGCGGCGATCGTCGGCATTGCCAACGGCATGGCGCTGCGCGGCCTGCGCCCGATCGTCGAGATCATGTTTGGCGATTTCCTGACGCTGTGCGCCGATCAGATCATCAACTACGCGGCAAAATTCCGCCAGATGTACGACGATCAAGTCCGCTGCCCCGTCGTGATTCGCACGCCGATGGGTGGCCGACGGGGCTACGGCCCCACGCACAGCCAGACCATGGAGCGGCTGTTCCTGTCGGTCGACGATCTGACGATCCTGGCTCCGAGCCACCTGCACGACCTGGGAGAGGCGCTGATCTACGCCACGCTTCAGGGCACAGGGCCAACGCTGTTTGTGGAGAATAAACTCCTGTATGGCGAGTTCCATGCATTGCCCCAGCATGGACTCGCCGATCTTTTTAGTTGCAGGCGGCTGGGCAGCGCACCGCTCGACACACTCTACCTATCGCTGACCGACTTCGAGTATAGCGATGTCACGATCCTGTGCTACGGAGGAATGACCTCGCTGGCGATGCAGGCCGCCGAGCAACTATTGCTTGAGCATGAAATAAGCTGCGAGCTGCTGATCCCATGCCAGATCAAGCCGCTGCCCGACCACGGGCTGGCGGAAGCGCTGGCCCGCTCCGGGCGCTTGCTGGTCGTCGAAGAAGGGCCGCTCACCGGCGGCTGGGGCGCGGAGGTCGCGGCGCAGGTGCAGGAGCGCTACTGGACGCAGCTTCGCGGTCCCGTCCAGCGCGTGGCAGCCGCCGACGGCATCATTCCCTGCACGCGGCCACTGGAAGACGCCGCGCTGCCGCAGAAAATCGATCTGGTGCGCGCGGCGACACGCATGGTGCATGGCGCAAAGGTAGTAGGCATATGATCCCGCTGATGATCCCGCAAAAAGATGTCAACAGCGAGTCGGCGCTGCTGGTACGCTGGCTGGTTGCAGATGGCGCTCCCGTGCAGCAGCACCAGGAGATCTGCGAAGTCGAGACGACCAAGGTCGTGTTTGCGATCGAGGCTCCCGACGACGGCTGGCTGGTCTGGGGCAGCGACGAGGGCAGCGAGATCCCGTTTAATGT
The DNA here is from genome assembly GCA_036374795.1 of Herpetosiphonaceae bacterium. Classification (NCBI taxonomy): domain Bacteria; kingdom Bacillati; phylum Chloroflexota; class Chloroflexia; order Herpetosiphonales; family Herpetosiphonaceae; species Herpetosiphonaceae bacterium. The sequence continues at coordinate 18,614 of DASUTC010000340.1, read as the reverse complement.
GGCGATCGGCCTGATCGTCGACAGCCCGCAGGCGATAGCCGGAGCGCGCCAACGGCTCCATACCGCCGAGACGAACGGCGCGGAGCAGCCACCGCTCGCGGCGTTTCCCGGCAAAATCACCGATAAGGCGCGGCACCTGATCGAGGCGCACCGGATTCCGCTGAGCCAGCTTCCGGCCAAATCGATCATCACCGAGCGCGACGTGCTGCCGCTGATCGACGACAAGGACGCCTACTTCTCGCCGCTCGACCAGCGCGCCTATCCGGTAGACCATGCGCGGATGCGGGTGCAGCGCACGCTGGTGCTGGGCGCGGGCCTCGGCGCGATGCAGGTCGTCGATATTCTGGCGCACGATCCGCGCGTGCAGGTGATGGGCTACCTCGACGACAACGCCGCGCTGCACGGCCAGACGATCTACGGGCTGCCGGTGCTCGGACCATCCACTCTGGCGGAAGAATGGTTTCGCGCCGGTCGCTGCGACGCCGCGATCATCGCGGTTTCGACATCCAACCGCGTACGCCGCCGCTGGTACGAGCAGCTCAAACGCTGCAACATGCCGCTGGTCAACGCGATCGATCCCAGCGCCAGGATCAATCGCGGCGTGCTGCTGGGCGAGGGCAACGTGATCTGCGCCTTTGTGCATCTCGGCGTCGAGACGCGGCTTGGCAACAACAACTTCATCAGCGCCTACAACAGCATCGATCATCATAACCTGTGGGGCTCGCACATCACCACCGGGCCGAGCGTCGCTACGTCGGGCTGTGTGCAGGTCGGCGACGATGTCAAAATGGGCACCGGCATCTTCATTCAGCCACATATCAGCATCGGCCAGGGCGCGCTGATCGCGTCGGGCGCGGTGCTGACGCAAGCGGTACCGGCGCAGCACGCGGCCAAAACGCGCGTCAACGTCGAGATCACGCCGCTGCGCGAAGCCGTCGAGACGAAAGGGTGAGGGCTATGCACGTTCCGTTTCTTGACCTGCGAGCACAGCACGACGAGCTGCGCGCCGAGATCGCGCAGGCGATCGATGCGATCATCGACCAATCAGCGTTTATCGGCGGCGACGCCGTGGCGACCTTCGAGGAGCACTTTGCCGCCTACTGCGGCGCGCGCCATGCCGTCGCGTGCGCCAACGGCACCGATGCGCTGAAGCTGGCGCTGATGGCCTGCGGCGTCCGGCGCGGCGACGAAGTGATCACCGTTCCCAATACCTTCATCGCCAGCGTCGAGGCGATCACCATGCTGGGCGCGCATCCCTGCTTCGTGGACGTCGACAGCGAGTCCTACACGCTATCGCCCGCGAGACTGGCCGAGTTTGTCGCGACGGGCTGCCGGGTCGATCAGGATGGACGGCTGATCAACCGCGCGACGAGGCGGCCCGTGACGGCGATCATGCCGGTACACTTGTATGGCCTGCCCGCCGACATGCAGCCGATTCTGGAGCTTGCGTCGCGCTACCGGCTCTGCGTCGTCGAAGATGCCTGCCAGGCGCACGGGGCGAGCTACACCAGCGACGGCGTCGCGCGGCGCGTCGGCACCCTGGGCGAGGCCGCCGGATTTAGCTTCTACCCCGGCAAAAATTTGGGCGCGATCGGCGAGGGCGGCGCGGTGATCACCCGGAGCGCGGAGCAGGATCAGGCGATGCGCATCTGGCGCGATCATGGGCAGAGCCAGAAATACGTGCATGTGTCGCCCGACGGCTGGAATGGGCGGCTCGACGCGCTGCAATGCGCGATCCTCGACATCAAGCTGCGCAAGCTCGACGAGTGGAACGCCCGGCGGCGACAGGCGGCGGCATGGTACCGCGAGCGGCTGGCGGGCGACGAGCGCATCGTGCTGCCGGTCGAGCCTGCGGGATCGCGGCACGTCTACCATCTCTTTGTGATCCGGCTGGCCGACCGGGACGCGGCCTACCAGGCGCTTAGCGAGCAGGGGATCGGCCTGGGGCTGCACTACCCGATTCCGCTGCATCTTCAGGCGGCCTACCGCGACCTGGGCTGGCAGCAGGGCGACTTCCCCGTATCCGAGGCGGCGGCGTCGAGCATCCTGTCGCTGCCGATGTTTCCGCATCTCACCGAAGAGCAGGTCGACTACGTCTGCGCGCAACTGACCAAACATCTGGATCGCTCGGCTCAGGCGCGGGCGGTCGGCGACGATCGCGGGCCAGCTCCGCGCTCCAGCGTGCCGTTTATCCCGGTCGGCGGCTCGTGGGCGACACCACGCTAACAGGAGGCGAGGCGGGACTTATGCAGAAGCTCAACACACGCATCCGACCACGACCACCGACGCGCGGCCTATCCGCGCTGCGGGGCTCCGGCTACCGGCGGCTGAAGCGCGCCGTCGATCTGATCCTGGCGGGCGGTCTGCTGCTGCTGTTTGGCCCGCTGATGCTTGCGGTCGCCGTCGCGATCAAGCTCTACTCGCCCGGCCCGATCTTCTACCGTCAGCAGCGCCTCGGCAAGGGCGGCACGCCGTTCACGATGCTCAAATTCCGCTCGATGCATGTCGGCAGCCCCAGCCAGATCCATCGCGCGCACGTCGAGCGGCTGATCCGCGAGAATCTCCGGCCTGAGGACGTGGGGCAGGGCTCGCTCAAACTAAAGCGCGATCCGCGCGTCACCAAGCCGGGGCGCATGCTGCGCGCGCTGAGTCTGGACGAGCTGCCGCAGATCATCAACGTGCTGCGCGGCGAGATGAGCCTCGTGGGGCCGCGACCGCCGCTGCCGTATGAATACGCGCTGTACGATGACTGGCACAAGCAGCGCCTCGCCGTGCTGCCTGGAATCACCGGCCTCTGGCAGGTGACAGGCCGCAATCAGGTTTCCTTCGACGACATGGTGCGGATCGACCTCAACTATATCGAGACCATGAGCTTGTGGCTTGATCTCTACATCATCCTACGCACTCCGTTCGTCATGCTGGTTGGAAAAGGAGGTGGATGATGAGCATGACCCTTACGGCTCAGCGGCAGCATATCGCCCTTGCGCCTGAGCCGCAGTTCGTCGAGCAGGTGCGGATCGGGATCATCGGGTGCGGCTACTGGGGGCCGAAGCTGGCCCGCAACTTTCAAGATCTGCCCGGCTCGCATCTGGCGATGATGGCCGATCTTCAGGAGCAACGGCTCGCCAGTATCAAGCAGCTCTACCCGGAGGTAGCCGTCACCAGAGACTACCAGGAACTGCTGGCGGCTGGCATTGACGCCGTGATCATCGCCACGCCGGTCAAAGCGCACTACCACCTGGCAAAGGCCGCGCTGCTCGCCGGAAAGCACGTGCTGGTTGAGAAGCCGCTGACGGCGTGGTCCAGCCAGGCCCGCGAGCTGACCGATCTGGCCCTTGAGCGCGGGCTGACGCTAATGGTCGGCCACACATTCGAGTATAACCCTGCGGTCGAGGCCGTGCGCGAGATCGTCCAGTCGGGCGAGCTAGGCGATGTCTATTACTTCAACTCGACCCGCGCCAACCTGGGCCTGCTCCAGCCCGACATCAACGTGATCTGGGACCTGGGGCCGCACGACATCTCGATGATCCGCTTCATTCTCGGCGTGGACCCGGTGAAAGTCAGCGCGGTGGGTACGGCCTTTGTCAACGCCCGGCGCGGCCTGCACGAGGTCGCCTACGTCAACCTGACCTTTGAAAACGGCGTGGTCGCCAACCTGCGGCTGAGCTGGCTATCGCCCGTCAAGCGTCGGCGGCTGACGGTCGTCGGCAGCAAGAAGATGCTGGTCTATGACGATATTGCCGACGACAAAGTGGTGATCTACGACAAAGGCATCGAAATACCGCCGTACTCGATCACCGAAGAAGAGTTTCATGCCTCGTATCGCCACGGCGAGGAGCTGGTCTATCCGCTCACCTGGGTCGAGCCGCTCCAGCGTGAGTGTGAGCATTTTCTCCACTGCATCCGCACCCGCACGACCCCCCGCAGCGATGGAGAGGACGGCATTAAGGTCATCAAAGCGCTGGAAACCGCACAGCGGTCGCTGGTGAATGGCGGCGTTGAGCTTAAGATCGAATACTGATCGGCACGCACGCTACCACCGCCGGTCCAGAGGCTCCCAATCGCCGTCCAGGCAAAAGGCAGGCACCATGGAATTAAGAGCCTATCTCAGCATCCTGCGACGAAAATGGTGGATCGTCCTGCTGACGCTCACGATCACCTACGCCGCAACGCTCTACTTTACCTTTACGCAGGCTCCGCTCTACGAAAGCAGCGCCACGTTTGTCGTCAAGCTGAGTCCTGCATTTCGCAACGACAAAGACCTGGCGGCGGCGGTAGATATTTTGAGCCGCCGCACCGAGATCGGCACGACCTTCACGCAGGTTGCCGATAGCCGTCTGATCAAGCAGCTCGCAGCCAGCGAGCTTGGCCTGACCAGCGCGCAGCGCGGCGATGTGAGCATTACCAGCCAGCTAATACCGGGAACCAATGTGCTTAAGATCTCAACCCAGGCGCACGATCGAGTCCTGGCGCGCAACATGACCAACGCCGTCGGCGTAAAAACCGTGGCCTACGTTCAGGACCTTTACGAAACCTATAAGCTGGAGCCGCTCGATCGGGCCAACTCGCCGAGCACGCCGATCAGCCCGAACAAGCCGCTGAATCTGGCGCTCGGCGGGATCATGGGCCTTGTGCTGGGCGCGGGCTTTGCCCTGCTCTCGGCCTACTTGCAGGCTCCCGGCCAGCAGATCGTCGCGTTTAACATCCTCGATCAGGAAACCGAGGTCTATAACCGGCGCTACTTCGAGCTGCGGCTGCGTCAGGAGATCGCGCGCAGCAGACGCAATAGCGCGCCGCTCACGCTGGCCTTGATCAACATCGACCGCCAGCAGGCTCTGGCAGGGTTGCCTGCGCAGCTCCGGCACGAAGCCCTACGGCGCGTCGCGCTGCTGCTCGCTGCGGCGCTGCGTGAAGAAGACGTGCTGGCCCGCTTCGACGATACGACCTTCGCCGTGCTGCTGCTTGACACCCCGGCAGAGCGCGCGATCGAGACGATGAGCCAGCTCCAGGCCAGGCTGACAGCCATGCCGCTTGAGCTGGCGCACCATGATGCCACGCTGAATCTCCAGGCGCTCGTCGGCTGCGCCGATTACCGGCATCCCGACATCAAGCCGGAGGAGCTGGTCGGCATCGCCAGGCGCGCGCTCCAGGAGGCCGAGGCTGCCGCGCGGGGCACCGTGTATCCTGTGCTGCCCAACCTGGCGACGTACCAGCTCAGTATGGCAAAGGGCGCGGACCATGAGTAGCTCGGTGTTCGAGGCATCCGACAGCGCGGCGCGCGGCAACGGCCTCAACGGGCCAATCGTGGAGCAGCATGTACTCCTCGCCGCGAAGGGCGGCGCGATCACCTTTGTCGGCAAGCTCTTTACCTTTGGCTGCCGTCTGGTGATCACCTTCGTGCTGGCGCGCGCGCTGGGTGCCGGGCAGTACGGCCTCTACAACCTCGCGCTCACCGCGCTCTCGGTCGTCGCCGCTGTGTCGGCCTTCGGCATGGACTCGACACTGGTGCGCTATATTCCGATCTTCGCCCGTCGGCGGGACGAGGCGCGACTGTGGGGCGTGCTCCAGATCGGGCTCGGCCTCTCCACGCTACTCAGCCTCGCGCTCAGCGCCGCCCTGTTTGCTCTGGCGCAGCCGATCGCTGTCGAGATCTTCCACCAGCCGCGCTTAGCGCCCTTGCTGCGCATCGCCAGCCTGATCGTCCCTGTCTTGACGCTGAGCAACATGGCCGCATCCGCCACCAGGGGCTTCAAGACGATGCGGTACGCGACCATCGCGCAGGACTTTTTCCAGCCGCTGATCAGGCTCGTGCTGGTGATCGTCCTCGTGGTGGTGGGACTCAACCCGGCGCGCGCGCTCGCGACGATGGGCATCGGCGTGGCCGTTGGCTGCGTGATGCTGCTCTACTTCTTGAACAACCTGTTTCCGCTGCGGCGGTCGCCGCGCACAGCGCGCCACGAGCCGCGCGAGATCTTCGGCTTCTCGGTGCCGGTCTTCCTATCAGATCTGATGATGACCTTTCGCGACAACATCCAGACGTTGATGCTCGGCGCGCTGAACAGTGTCGCGAATGTCGGTATTTTTGCGGTCGCCAACCAGATGAATATGTTCGGCAGTATGTTCCAGAGCGCGATTGCCACCGCCTCGCGACCGATCATCTCTGAGCTGTACGACCAGGGCGAGCGCGAGCAGATGGGCCGCATGTACCAGACGACGACCAAGTGGAGCCTGACGGTTAATCTGCCGGTCTTTTTGATCCTGGTGTTGTTCCCGACGCAGATCCTTAGCCTGTTCGGTAAAAGCTTCGTGACGGGCGCGACCACGCTGACGCTGATCGCGTGCGCGATCATGGTCGATGTCAGCACGGGCATGTGCGGGCTGATCCTCGATATGACCGGCCACACGACGCTCAAGCTGATCAACAACATCGTGCGGCTGGCGCTCTCGGTGGCGCTGAGCTTCCTGCTAATCCCGGCATGGGGCATCGTCGGCGCGGGGCTGTCGGTGCTGATCGTCGTCGGCGTGACGAACCTGCTGCGGCTGATCCAGGTCTTCTGGCTGTTCCGGCTGCTGCCCTATGACCGAAGCTTTATCAAGCCGCTGACGGCAGGCGGGGCGGCGCTCGGCGCGGCGCTCATCGTCGGCTACTGGTCGCCCGGCAGCGCCGATCTGCTGTACGCGGCGTTCCAGAGCGCGCTGCTGCTGGCGATCTACATCGGCCTGATCCTTGGCCTGGGACTGACCTCGGAAGATCGGGTTGTGCTCGCCCACCTGCGACGACGCTTGAGCAGAAAGGCCCGCCCACGATGATCATCAGCCACACATACCGCTACCTGTTTGTCGAGCTGCCGCGCACCGGCTCCACGGCGATCAGCCGCGAGCTGCGAGCACACTACGATGGCAAGCCGATCCTGTCGAAGCACGCCACGTACTGCGACTTTTTAAAGAGCGCCAGCGCTGAAGAAAAGAAGTACCTTGTGTTCGCCGGGATACGTAATCCGCTTGACGACGCGGTGAGTCACTACTTCAAATATAAAACCGATCATCGTCAGCAATTTACTGATCCCCGCAAGGTCGGTAAGAAACGCATGTCGATCTATTACTTCGACAAGCTGGCATTTCATTTCGTACGGCAGAGAAGCGCTGATTTTCCAACGTTTTTCAAGACCTTCTACAAGATTCCCTACAATAACTGGAGCCAGCTATCGCATAAACAGTTCGATTTTATTCTCAGGTTCGAGAGCATTCAAGACGATTTTGCCAGCGCGCTTGAACTGATCGGCATTCAGCCGATCCGTCCGCTGCCGATCGTCAACCGAACCAGCGGCAAGGCAGGCGATTTCTGGTCGTACTACACGCCTGAGATCATCCCGCGCGCCCGGCGCATCTTCGGCCCGTTCATGAAGCAGTGGGGCTATCAGTTCCCGCCGGAGTGGGGGCCGACTGAGGTACCCTGGTGGAATCAGCTAGAGTTCGACGTGTTTAACGTCTTCAGATCGATCTATTGGAAGCATTTGAAAGCCTATCTCTAATCGTGAGAACAGCTAAACACAGAACACAGAACAAAACGCATCACAGAACTGGCTTCCTGTTTGTTCTCTGTTTCGTTGTTCTTTGTTCTCGCAAAGACGGCTCATATCCTGCGCCGATCGCGAGGAGGAAGCGATGCAGACCCCAAACCGAGTCTTGATCATTGGTCTTGATGGCGCTACCTGGGATGTGCTCGATCCCTGGATGCGCGATGGGACGCTGCCGAATCTGGCCCGGCTGCGCCAGCAGGGAAGCTGGGGCGCGCTGCACTCCAGCATCCCGCCGATCACTGCTGCGGCCTGGAGCACGTTCATGACTGGCAAGCGGCCCGGCAAGCACGGCGTCTATCACTTCGTCAAGCTCTTCGACGACGACGCTCCGACCGCGAGCGAGCCGGAGCTGGTCAGCGCGCGCAGCCTCAAATCTCCGGCGCTGTGGGACGTGATCGCGCACCACGATCAGCATGTCGTGCTGGTCAATATTCCGCTGACCTACCCGCCGCGCCCGGTCAACGGCGTGATGATCACCGGCCTGCTGACGCCGAGCAGCGCGCCGGTCTTTACCCATCCGCCTGAGCTTTCGGCGCGGCTGGCCGAGTATCAGATCGATCTCGAACGGTTCATGGACAAAACGCCGCACGTCGATACCTTCGAGCCGGAGCTGACCGCGCCGAGCCTGGCGCTGGTCGAGGAGTTTCGGCAGATGGAGGAGCGACGCGCTACGGTCAGCCTTGAGCTGATGGAGTCGGAGCCGTGGGACTTTTTCATGGTGGTCTTTACCAGCACCGACCGCATGGGCCATTATCTCTGGCCCTACCACCGCTCGCCACAGCCAGACGACCCGCCTGACGTTCAGCAGTTGTGCCAGGCCGTCCGCGACGTGTATGTCCGGCTCGACGAGATCGTCGGGGAGCTGGTAGCGCGCGCGGGTGAGCAGACCGTAACGCTAGTCATGTCCGACCACGGCATGGGACCGGTCGAGACGAGGCGCTTCCACTGCAACAACTGGCTGCACCAGCGCGGCTGGCTGGCCGCTCGCGCCAGCGGCACGACGCTCGCCAGCCCCGATCACTGGCTCAAGCGGCTGGGCCTGTCCAGGGACAAGATCGGCAGGCTGATCCACCGCATACCGGGCCTGGCCGACAGCACGCTGATCAGGAAAGCGGCCAATCGCCGCACCACGGCGGTCGACCTGGAGCGCAGCCAGGCGTACTGCGTGCCGATCTTCTATAACATCATGGGCATTCGGCTGCGGGTGCCGGAGCCTGAGCAGGCCGCGCTTGCCCAGGCGATCATGGGCGAGCTGCTGGAGATCACCGACCCCGAAACCGGCAAGCGCATCGTCCAGCGCGTCTTTCGCGGCAGCGACTACTACCAGGGCGCGACGGGAGCGAGTATCCCCGACCTGATCGCGATTCTCGATCCCGACTACGGCTGTAGCTACTACCTCAGCAGCTACAGCTCGGTTGTCACCAGGCGTCCGGTCGCGTCGGGACCGGCCAAGCACCGCAGCCAGGGCATTTTCATCGCGCACGGGCCGGGCATGCGCGCTCAGGCGGAGCCGCTGCAAGGCTTGCAGATCGAGGACGTAGCGCCGACGACGCTCCATGCGCTGGGCCTGCCGATCCCATCGGACATGGATGGCCGTGTGATCGCCGGGGCATTTGTCGCAGAACGCCTCGCGGCGCAGCCGGTGCGGCAGGGCGCGCCGATGGAGTACTGGCCGAGCGAGCACGCGCTGGCCTTCGGCGAGGAAGAGATGTCGGCTGAGGACGAGGCGCAGATCCGGGACCGGCTGCGGGCGCTGGGCTACTTCGAGTAGCCGCAGATCCAGGTGACGATTCGGAGGATGAGCATGATCGACGGAGCCGAACACGCAACGCACGCGGCGCAGGATCGACCGATCTTCGTGTCGATCGAGACGACCGCGTTCTCCGGCGCAACGCTGCTGGCATTGTTGCTGTCGGCTCATCCACAGATCGTGACGATCGGCGAGATGAATGGGCTGATCGCGCGGGAAGATCCCGATAGCTACCTCTGCTCGTGCGGCCAGCGCATCAAGCGCTGCGCCTTCTGGCAGGCAGTGGCAGACGCGATGCGCGAGCGCGGCTTTCCGTTCGATCCGGCCCACTTCGATACCGAGCTTGCGCTGGGCGGCCCACCTGTGATCCAGCGGCTCCGCAAGCGCCGCTTTCGCCGTCCGATGCTCAACACGCTGCGCGATGCGCTCTGCGACGCCTATCCCGGCGAGCGGCAGCGGGTCAGGCGGCTGGTGGCGCGCAACGCGGCATTCGTCGAATCGGTGCTGGACGTGACCGGCGGGCGCGTCTTTGTGGATACCTCGAAAGATCGGCTGCGGCTGCCGACGCTGCGGCGGTTTTCGGCGCTCGATCTGCGGGCGATCCATCTGGTGCGCGATGTGCGGGGCGTGGTTGCGTCGCGGCTGCGACGCGGCGCGGCGATCGACACGCGCGAGGCGGCGCGGCAGTGGGCCACGCTCCACGACCGGATCGAGCGGACACTGGCCGGTCTGCCGCCCGACAAACGGCTGCTGGTGCGCTACGAAGCGCTGTGCCGCGATGCGTCGGACACACTCGCGCGGCTCGATCGGTTTTGTGGCGTCGATCCGGCGCTACGTTCGGCAGACCTGTGGCCGCAGAGCCACCATATCATCGGCAATGCGATGCGTCTCACGCAGCGCACGGCGATCAGCGTCGACGAGCGATGGCGCGCGGTCTTGAGCGAGGATCAACTCGCCGCGATCCGCCTGGGCGCTGGCACGCAAGGCTGGCAGTACGGATACCAGGCAAGGAGCGAATCGTGGTAGCGTCACGCCTATCTCTGATCCGCAGATCGATCTTCGGCCACGGCCCGCGCAGTGCGCTGCATCCCGGCGCGGCGCTGCCCGACTGGCTACCGGCGCTCCTGGGCGTGAGCTTCGGCCTCGTCGCCGCGCTGCTGATCGTCGGCGGACAGTGGATCTTCCTGGTGCCGCTCGGCGCGATCGTGCCCGCCGCGATCCTCTTCCTGCGCTATCCGTTCGTGGCGGTGATCCTCTGGATTGTGATCTTTCCGTACTTCGTGATCACGCCGACGCCCTCGTTCAGGATCATGTACTGGCTGCTGCACCGCGCGATGATCCCAGGCGCGCTGGCGATCGTGATCCTTGGCGATTGGCTGGGCCTGCGTCAGCGCGAGCCGGTGCGCTTCGGACGGGCTGAGCTGTTCATGCTGATCTTTGTGCTGCTAGCCATCGCCAACATCATGCTGCTGACGCCCAGGCCCGCGCAGACGCTCGTGCGCTTCTACGATCGGCTTTTCGTGCCGCTGTGCATGTACTGGCTGGTACGACTGATCGCGCCGACCACGCGCGATCTCAGCCGCCTGGCCTGGGCTGGCTCGATCACCATCGTCGTCGAAGCAATCATCGGGCTGCTCGGCTGGTTCGTGCCGCAAACGCTGCCGGAGCACTGGCTCAACCGCATTGGCGAGCGCACCGTCGGCACCTTCGGCAATCCGGCGGTCTATACCAGCACGCTGCTCTTTCTGGCGCTGCTGCTCTTGCAGTACGGAATGCAGAGCCGCTCGCGTGGCCGGCGCGTGCTGACGCTGGCGATGCTTGGGCTGGCCTATCTGGGCGTTTTTTTCTCGTTCTCGCGCGGAAGCTGGCTCGGCGCTCTGCTGGTCTGGCTGGGGCTGCTCTTGGTCTATCCCGCGACCATGCGCCGCTGGACGATCGTGGTCGCGCTGATCGGGCTGCCGGTGATCAGCGTTGTGCTCGCGCAGGAGATGTCGTGGGCGACCGAGCGACTGGGTGATCAAGATACGGCGAAAGGCCGGGTGCTGGGTGCTGCGACCTCGATCAATATGATCGAGCGCAGGCCGTGGCTGGGCTGGGGCTTTGACACCTACGACCTATACGACGAGCAGTTCAAGACCCGCGTGGCCGATCTGGCGGTGCGCGAGGAGCAGACCTCGCACAACACCTATCTGCTATTCATCGCCGAGATGGGCGCAGTTAGTCTCGTCTTGTACATGCTCCCAGTAGTCTGGTGGCTGCTTCTCAGCCGCAAAGTATGGCATCGCTTGCCGGGCCACGGCTTTCTGAGCTGGCACCTGCTCGTGCTGCTGTGGCTGCTGCTGCTCGATCACTTCACGGTGAGCAATTTCATGGACATGATCCAGTCCAACCTGTTCGGCACGACGATCTGGTGGCTGGCGCTGGGGCTGATCGCCAGCCTGATCTCGACGCATCTCGCGCCAGGCGATATTGGGCCGCCGCGCTGGACGCGGCAGCCACGCCGAGCGCTGGCTGTCGAGCGCGCAACGCCGCCGGGTTTGATCGAGCAGCACGAGTACGCGCACGACATGCGTCGATCGAAAGGGCCGAAGCGATGAGCGCGATCCGACCCGCGCGCAGGCTGCATCTGCGGAAAACCATGAGCAGCGTCGTCAACAACGTGCGCAGAGTGGCGCGCATCGGCAACTACTGGTACTGGATAGCAGCGCCGGAGCTGGCGAGCGGGATCGATATTGCCGCGCTGGTCAGCCCGCTGCGCTACGATGTTCTGATCCGCCGTGATTTTCTGACGTTCTATGCGGCGCAGCGCGACCGGTACGCCGCCGATTTCGATGCCTTTGTCGCGGAAGTTAGGCAGGGATCGTACTATCGCTGGTTCATGACCTCGGAGGCGATCCGCTGCAAGCCGCACTTGCTGGGCGACGCGGCGGCGCTGGAGCAGGAGTTTATCAGCCGCGTGCGACGCGCGGCACGGCTCTACGAGGACGTGACGGCTCACGGCTTTCAACCCCAGTTTCCGATCATCCTGAAAACCGCAGAGCGCCTGCTGCCGCCGACGACCGACAGGCAGGGTCCGCCGACCGGCAAGCACGTCGCAGGGCGCTACTTCCTGGCCGATGGCTGCCACCGGCTGGCGCTCTTGATGACCCTGGGCTATACCGTTCTTCCGTCCGAGTATGTGCGGGTGAAATGCTTTCGCGAGTTTAGCCCGTTCGATAGCACAGCGCTGCTGGCGCGAAGCCTACCGATCGACGCCAAAGCGTACTTTGCGTTTCTGTCCAGCCGCTACTGCGCGCCGCATGTCTTCGAGCGCAAAGCCGAGCTGCTGGCCTACGTCGAGCGGCACAGACCTGCGGATCTCGCCGAGGTTGCTGCGGTCATGCAGGTCGATGGATTTGGGAGTTGAGCTATGAAGAATCTGGGATTATCGGTAAACCCATGCGCCACCAGATCGATACGACGGGGCTGCTCGATGCGCGAGGTTCGCTATGCGTAAGCTTATCTTCATCGTCGGCTGGATCATGGTGCTGATCCTTTCAGCGGCGACAGTCATCGTGCTGAACGCGCAACAGACGGATGCTCGGCCATCGACGGGACAGGTAGCGCCGCCCAGCACCGCACAGCCTGGCGAAGATGCCCCACCCGAAAACGTCAGCAGCAGCGAGGCGGCGATCGAAACCAAGGCGCTGGTCGTGCCGGTGCAAAGCGTGCAGCTCAGCTTCCCGAACCGAGGGATCGGCGATGGCGTGCTTGTACAGGATGTGCTGGTCCACGAAGGCGATACCGTGAAGCAGGGCGACGCGCTGGCCCATCTCGACACGCGCGACCTTCAGCTTCGGGTTGAGAACGCGCAGGCTGTTCTGGCACAGGCGCGGGCCGAGTACACCCAGATCGAGTCCGATGCCAGCACGGCCACGCTGCGCGCGGAGGCCGAGATCGCCACGATCCAGGCTGAAGCGGAAGCGGCCACGCTGCGCGCGGAGGCCGACGCGAGCAAGCTGCGCGCCGACGCGGCCCAGGCCAGAGCCGAGGGCAGGACAACCACCGCAGCATTGCTCGAATCCAGCGCTCAGACGCTGCTTCAGGCTGCCACCGCGCTCAAGGTCAATGCCGACACCAGGCAGGAGAAGTACACCGCCGCCACCGAGGCAGCCAATAGCGCCAGAGCCGCCACGCTCGCTACGGCCCAGGCCAAGATTCAGCAGGCTGAGGCCACGCTCAAGCGCGAGCAACTCGCGCTCGATCTGGCTGCGCTCCGCTCGCCGATCGACGGTACCGTGATCGATGTCAGCGTCAAAGCCGGCGAAGTGCCGCGCGCTAACGGCTTCGCAATCGTCGTCGCCGATATCTCTGCCTGGCAGATTGAGGCCAGCGGCCTGGCCGATCTGAGCGTGGTGCAGATCCACGAGGGCGATCCGGCCACGATTACCTTCGATGCCCTCCCTAATGTCACACTCACGGGCAAAGTCGCACGTATTAAGCCCGTCGCGACCGACGATCCGCCCGCGACCGTCAGCGCCTACACGGTGATCATCACGCCCGACCAGCAGGACGAGCGCGTACGCTGGAATATGACCGCGACGGTGGCTATCGGCACGCGATGAACGTTCAAAGCTCACAGCTCACAGTGCGACGAACAGGCAGCTCGAAACTTGAAACTCAGAACGGAGAGACGATGCAACCGATGCACGCACCTACCAGGGACCAGCGCGGCTCCGGCGAAACTATCTCGCAATATGCGCGCATAGCCCGCGATTATGTCACATCGTACTATCGCGCGCGCAGCGAGCGAGCGTCATTCCAGACGATCGCCACCTACTGCATGTTCATCGGCCATGCGCGCAGCGGACACAGCATCATGGGCGCGCTCCTCGATGCACATCCCAACGTTATCCTGCCCGACGAGGTCGACGCGCTGCGCTATGTCGCGGCGGGCTTCCGTCGCGAGCAGATCTTCCACCTGCTGCTGGAACGGTCGCGGAAGCAGGCCAGGAAAGGCCGCACCAAGGGAGGCCGCAACGGTAAGCGCTACTCGTACGCGGTTCCCGGCCAGTGGCAGGGACGCTTCAGCACGCTCAAGGTGATCGGCGACAGCAAAGCGGGCAAGTCCACGCAGCGCTTCGCAAGCAATCCGGCGCTGCTGCATCGGCTGGAGCGCTGCATGGCGGGCATCGATGTCAAGCTGATCCATGTGATCCGCAACCCATACGACAACATCAGCACCCTGATGCTGCGGGGCGGTCGCACGTTCGAGAACGCGATAACGCAGTATTTCCAGAATTGCAGCGCGCTCGCCGCGATCAGGAGCGGCCTCGACAGCGCAAAGCTGCTGACGGTCCGGCAAGAAGACCTGATCGTCCAGCCCGGCAACACGCTGCGCGCCCTCTGCGCCTTCCTCGGCATCGACGCGCCGGAGGAGTACGTGCAGGTCTGCGCAGGCATCCTGTACGCGGCGGTGCCCAAAAGCCGCTACAGCGTCGCGTGGAGCGATGCGTCGATCGATCTGGTCAGGCGCAAGATCGAGCAGTTCGATTTCCTGGCGGGCTATGCCTATGACGACGAGGACGTAAACCAGGCATGCGACGAGATAGCGGCAGCGGCGGTCACACCACCCGGAGGATGCTGATATGACTCAAGACAGTCGTCCAGACGAAGCAGCCACCACGCCGTTTATCTTCATCGTCGGGGTGAGCCGTAGCGGAACCAGCCTGATGCGCGTAACGCTCAACACCTCCGATCAGATCGCGATCTGCCGGGAGACGCATTTTCTTGGGCATCTGATCCCGTCGGAGGGCGCGCGGCACAAGTTTCGCAAATTCGGCGATCTAGCCGACGACAACAACGTTCGCAGGCTGGTCGGCTATATCTACTCCGACGGTTTTGCCCGGGGCTCAAAGTATCGGGGCATTAGCTCGCAGTGGCGCTGGATCTTGAAGCATGTCGACCACGACGAGTTGCTCCAGCGCATCCTGGCATCCGATCGCAGCGAGCGCGCGCTGTTCATGACGATGCTGCAACTCTACGCCGAGCGCAAGGGCAGGCGCATTGCCGGAGAGAAAACACCGGCCCATGTGCGCTATGTGCCGACGCTGCTGCAATGGTTTCCTGAGGGCCGCGTGATTCATATGCTGCGCGATCCGCGCGCGATCTTCGTCTCCGAGCTGCGCAGACGCAGCAAAGCGCCGGTGACAACGCCCTACAGGCAGTTGAAGCACCTGCCGCAGCTCTTCAAGCTCTACATCCTCTTGCAGACCACGCTGGTCTGGTTCGAGAGCGTCCTGCGCTGCCGGATCTACCAGCAGCGCTATCCCCGCCGCTACTTTGTGCTCAGGTTTGAAGATCTGGTGCGCAACCCGGAGGGGCAGATCAGGCGAGTCTGCGAGTTTCTCGGCGTCGATTTTCAGGAGGCTATGCTCCAGCAGGTGGTCGTCAGCCAGGGCTTCGAGGCGGGCCGGGCCGGGTTCGACGCCCACGCCGCCGATCGCTGGCGCGACTATATCGCGCCGTGGAGCAACGCCTGGTTTCGGTTCTGGTTTCGGCCCTATCTCAAGCGATTCGGCTACGTCAATGAGCTTGCGGCAGTTCCGCGCACAGGCGATCGGTAAGGAGTGAAGCGCATGAACGCCATCGGCCAATCCTCGACAGCGCTGCATGTCGTGAGCGCCTTGTTCCATGATCTGAACGAGGAGCGGATTCGCTATTGCCATTGGAAAAGCACGCACCGATTGGCCGATTCGCTGGCGGGCAAGACCGATCTGGATCTGCTGGTCGATCGCGAGGATAGCCAGCGCTTCTATGAGCTGCTGCATCGGCACGACTTCAAGCGGTTTATCTCGCATCCTCATCGGCAGTTTCCGGCGATCGAGGACTATCTGGGCTTCGATCCGAGCACGGGCCGACTGATCCATCTGCATATCCATTACCGGCTGGTGCTTGGCGAGCAGTTCGTCAAAAACTACTACCTGCCGCTGGAGCAGCCGTTTCTGGAGCACACCTACCTGCGGCGTGGCGTACCGATCCCCGTGCCTGAGCTTGAGCTGATCGTGCTGGTGCTGCGGGCGCTGCTGAAATACCGCGATCGCGACGTGCTGCGCGACATGCTGCGGCTCGGCAGATCCAGCGGCATTCCCAGGGCGATCCTCGGCGAGTGCCTGTCGCTGCTCCACCAGACCAATCCGACGCAGATCGCGCATCGGCTGGAGCAGGATGCCAGCTTTATCTCGTCGGATTTGATCTTTCATTTTCTCGACACGATCCAGCGCACGCCGCGAGCGGGCTGGACGCTCTACCGGCTCCGCTCGCGGGTCCGGCGCGATCTCGCACCCTACCAGCGCTACAGCCGCCGCCGCGCCCGCGCGATCTACTACCGAGTCATGCTATCGCGCCAGTGGCCGCTCGATCGCATCCTGGCGCGGCTGCTGCGCGTGCCCGACAAGCGCAAAACTCCGGCGTCGGGCGGCATGACGATCGCCTTTATCGGCGCGGACGGCGCTGGCAAATCGACGATCGTCCAGCAGATCGTCACGTGGCTCTCATGGCGGATGGTCGTTCGCAGCTATTACATGGGCAGCAACCAGCCGTCGCGCCGCACGCGCGCGCTGAAGCAGCTCACGGGTCTGGCGCAGCTCGTCTCCGGCGGCTGTCGGCGGGTCTTCGGCCCGCAGAGCCGCATCACGCGGCTGGCGGACAGGCCGCGCCGGTTCTTGGAGCAGCTTCGCTACCTGGCCGATGGCCGCGACCGCTACCGGCGCTATCTGCACGGTCGGCGCAGCGCGGCGCAGGGCGCGATCGTGATCTACGATCGCTATCCCCTGGACTCCGTGCGGCTCGACAGCCGGATCGTCGACGGGCCGCGCATCGCCGCCACCGGCAACGGACATCTGGGCGCGGTGGGGCACGGGCTGGCACAGGCCGAGGCAGCGCTCTACCGCAACATCCTGCCGCCGGAGCACCTTTTTGCGCTGCACGTCAGCCCCGACGTTTCCCAACAGCGCAAACCGACGCATCAGCGCGCGGCGATCGAGGCGAAAAGTGCGGCGATCGAGCGGATCGCGCAGACCGACGGCGATCTCACGCACATCGACGCCGAGCAGCCGCTCGACGAGGTGATCCTCCGCGTCAAGGCGGCCTTGTGGAAGTTGTTATAACGATGATCGGCTCGCACACAACCGACGGCCTTCGCTCCGATGAGCGGCACGCACGCGGCAGCGCGATGCCCGTGTTCCCGGCCAGCCCGGCCTACTACCTGCCACGCCCCGACCGGCTGTACCGGCAGCTGATTGCCCGGCGACGATCCGCAGCGCTGGATCGGGCGACGATCGACACGATCCTGGCGGCGTACGGCTGGCAATCTCAGGATGCGGCGCAGGCTCCGGCGGGCGCGGGGCGCAGCGACAGCGTGATCGTGCCCACGGCTGGCGGCACCAAAATGCTCAAGCGCTACAAGGCCACCGTCGATCCGGCGGCGATCGTCCATGAGCATTCGATCTTGCGGCACCTGGCGCGGCTCGACGTTCCGGCTCCGCGCGTCAACGTGGCGCTGAATGGCGCCACGCTGATTCAGCAGGGAGCAGCCTGCTATGCCGTGTTCGATGTGCTTGAGGGCTACTTTCAGTATCACCAGTATTGCCTGCTGCCTGCGCAAAAGCAGCGCTATATCACCGCATCGGGCACGGCGCTCGGCACGCTGCACAGCACGCTCAAGGACTTCATGCCCGACGGCCAGCATCCGCACGGCTTCACGTCGCGATCGGGCGAGCGCGTGCGTGAGATCGGCTGGTTTATCGAGACGCTCGACCGGTGTCGGCGCGAGGTTCCGGCTGCGGCTGATGCGGACCGGCTAGAGCAGCGCTTGCTCAGCCTCGACCGGCAACTGAGCGCGGCGGCACTGCCCCGGCTGATCATTCATGGCGATTACGGCCCCTACAACCTGTTCTTCAAGCCCAACGCGCCGATTGTGATTCTGGATTTCGAGCTGGCTCGTCTGGACTGGCGGCTGACCGATCTGGCGACCGCGCTGCCGTCGTTCGCGCGCAGCCGCCTGGGCTTTCATGTGCGGCATATGCGGGCGTTTCTCGACGGCTACCGCACGCGCTGCGCGATCGATCACGCGGAGCTGGCGCTGCTGCCGCTGGTCTGGCAATTCCTGACGCTCCGCCGCGTCGTCGTGCTGTGGCAGCGCTACGGCAGCACGGGCGCGCAGACATGGTTCGATCAGGCGCGGCGCAAGGAGAATCTGGCGCGCTGGATCGCCGATCATCAGACGACCCTTGTCCGCTGGCTTG